>JAAUPC010000044.1 GCA_012036325.1 Paracoccaceae bacterium | reverse complement strand
CGCGTGGGGGGCGAATTGCACGATGGCCGACATCTGGTGCGGACCGTCCGTTTCTTGGGCGGTGGGGACGACGATCTCCATCACCGGGCGGTCGGGCACGCGCCCGTACTTCACCGGGTTGAACGCGCGCTCTACCTCATGTTCCGACCCCGCAATGATCAGCCGATCCCGCAGGTCTGCGCCGCGAAAGTCCGGCAGGGCATGCAAAGTGAGGTCCAGCTTCGCCGCCCCGCCACGCGACTTGAAGTGCCGGGTGCGGGTGGTCAGACCCGCATCCAGATGCCTGGGCCCGACAAGGTGCAAAAGCGTGACCGTTGGGGCCACAGCCGAAACGATGTGCGGCGAACGCAGCTCTTCGCCGGTCGCCAGCACGACACCAACCGCCCGTTCCCCTTCGACCATGATGCGCGACACGCGGGTAGCGCAGCGCAGGGTCACCCCTTGCCCCGCAGCCGCCCGCGCCATGACGGCGCCTAGGGCTGCCATTCCTCCGACCGGCAAGCCAAGCGCGCCTTGCACCCCCGCCGTCTGCCCGGACAGCCGCACAAGCCAGGGCAGGACCGTGTTGGGCGAGCGTGGCCCCAACCAGCCGCCAAGGGTGGCGTCAAACGCCAGCGCCCCCTTCAGCCGAGGGTCGGTCAGCTCGTCATCCAGCAGGTCGTGGACATTGGTCAGAAGGATGCGGCCCAATTCGCGGAACTCGGCCGCGCCCAGCATCCGGGCGCGCAGACCGATCATCGCAAGCTTTGCCATCGGGTTGCCGACGCTCCGGGCGATCCGAGGCGGGGTCATCTGGTTCAGCGGCCCAAGGACAGCCGCAAATCGCAGAAGCCGGGCGCGCAGGGCAGCCCAGGCGGTGCGGTCCCGTTTGTCGATGTCTCCTGCCAGCGTCGCGCCCAGCGCACCTTCCAGCCGCAGGTGGCTCCCGTCAGGCGACAGGACAGTGGTGGCAAGGTTGGTGGTCCGCCATTGCAGGCCGTGGGCGGCAAGGTTCATCGCCCTCTCGACGCGCGGGTCAAGGTTGTAGGACAGATGCGACAGCCCTGCTCCACCACCCGGAGTTTCGGCGGCCTCCAACACGAGCACAGACGCGCCCCGCGATGCCAACCGATGCGCCGCCGCCAGCCCGTTCGGCCCAGCGCCTATGACGATGGTGTCATACGATGGCATAGGCGTCGCTCAGGTCTTTCGCGGGCAGCTTCATGTCACGCAGGATTTCCGCCGCCGCATTGCGCCCGGGCGCCCCCATGACCCCGCCGCCAGGGTGGGTTGAGGACCCGCAGATCCAAAGGTCCCTGATCGGACTGCGGTAATTGGCATAGCCCGGCACGGGGCGGTTGAAGAACATCTGGTCGAAGGTCAACTCGCCTTGAAAGATGTTGCCTTCGGTCAGGCCCACCTCTGCCTCCAACTCGCGCGGGGTGCGCACCTCGGCGTGGAGGACCAGAGATTTGAAGCCCGGCGCGTAGGCCTCGATCTGGTTCAGGCAGGCGTCGCGGAACCCGTCGCGGTCGGCATCCGTCCAGTCGCGGCCTTCGATCTTCGGGGGGGCATATTGAACAAAGCAGGACATGAAATGCTTGCCCGGCGGGGTCATCGTCGGGTCGATCAGGGTGGGTATCATCACGTCCTGAAATGGCTGGCGGCTGTAATGGCCAGCCTTCCAGTCGTCATAGGCCAGCTCCATCTTTTCAATCGTGTCGGTGAAGTGGAGGTCACCCCGGATGTTCGGCGCGCCGTCCGGAAGCGCGGTAAAGCGCGGCACGCCATCAAGCGCGATGTTCAACTTGCCAGAGGACCCTCGGGTCTTGAACCGCTGCACCCGCTTCAGAAACTCATCGGGCAGCTCTTTCGCCTCGACATGTTTTAGGAAGGTCCGCCGCACGTCCATGTTTGAGATCACCCGGCGCGCGCGAAACGCGTCGCCATTGTCAAGCACGACCCCCACCGCTCGCCCGTTTTGCACCAGCACCTGTGCGACGCCAGATCCCGTCCGCACCTCCCCGCCAAAGGCTTGCAGGCTGGCGGTCAGCGCCTTGGTGATCCCGCCCATCCCGCCGCGCGAATACCCCCAGGAGCCGACGTTGCCATCCACATCCCCCATCGCGTGATGCAAAAGGACATAGGCCGTCCCCGGCGACATCGGGCCAAGCGCCGTGCCGATGATCGACCCCACCGCTTGATAGGCCTTCATCGCCGGGTTTTCGAAATACCCGTCGAGGAAGTCCGAGATCGACATCGTCCAGAACCGCAGCATGTCGTAGACCTGTGCTTCGGACTGGCCGGTGATCTGCTTGCCCAGCCAGGCCAGTTCCATCAGATCGCGCGGGCGAAAGGTGGCCAGGTCAGGGGGCCGGCGCATCAACATCGGCCGGATCAGGCGGCAATTGCGCAGGATATCGCGGGAATAGCGGTCATAAGCCTCGGCATCGCGTTTTGAATGGCGGGCAAATTCGCGGCGGTTCGCGTCATGGTCACGGAACATGCCCAGATAGCCACCGGTTTCGGTGAAAAGCGCGCCGCCCTCATAGGGCAGGATCTGCAGCCCGTGGCGGGGAAGTTCGAGGTCGCGCATGATCTCGGGTCGGAAAAGGCTGCTGACGTAGGAACAGTTTGAATACGTGAACCCCGGGTAAATCTCGCGGCTGACGGCGGCCCCGCCAATCCAGTCATTCTTTTCGATGACCAGAACCTTCAACCCGGCCCGCGCCAGATAACAAGCCGTCACCAGCCCGTTGTGCCCTGCCCCAATGACCAAGGCGTCGTAGGTCATTCAGCGGCCTGCACACCGTGTTCAAGCACCAGATCAACCGCTGTTTCCACCGCCTTCAGCGTATCGGTCAGGCAGGTTTCGTCCAGTCCATGCGCTTCGCACATGAACCACGGCTCACGGCTGTCGGGTTCGACGATGATGCCAAGGTCATGCAAATGATAGGCCATCGCGTCATAGAAGCTGTAGTCGCTGGTCTTCCAGGCGCGGTAGTTGTCAGGCGGAGCTTCTGCGAAGAAAAGGCCGAACATCGACGGATGCCCCGTGTAGGAATGCACGATCTTCCGGGCATCAAGGATTTCCGAGATTCCTGATTTCAACCGCTCACCATAGCTTGCCAAGGTGTCAAGCGCGGGGGTTTCATCCAGGATCCGCAGCGTCTCATCCGCCGCAGCCAGGCTAACGGAATGGGCGGTGTATGTGCCGCCGTGGCTCGCTCCACCATAGCGGAAGGTGCGCATGACATCCTCACGCCCGGCAACGACGCTGATCGGGTAACCGTTGGCAACCGCCTTGGCGAAAGTGGTGATGTCGGGGACCACCCCCATGAGGCCCTGAATCCCGGATTTGCCGACGCGGAAGCCCGACTTCACCTCATCAATGATCAGCATTACGCCGTATTTCGTACAAAGCTCGCGCGCCAGCTGCACGTATTCCACCCGCGCCATGATGGAACAGCAATTGCCCTGAATCGGTTCGATCAGCATGGCAGCCAAGTGATCGCCATGGCGCTTGAACATGTCTTCCAGCCGTTGGAAATCGTTCATCGGGGTGATGTGGGCCAGTTGCTTGACCGTGGGCGGAATGCCTCTGCCATAGGGCACCAGTTCCGGGTCAGTGTTCGACCCAAGGTCCCAGTCATCCATGTTGGCCATCCACATGGCCGCGTCAAAAAGGCCGTGATAGCCGCCTTCGACCAGCAGATACTGCTCGCGCCCCGTAAAAGGCCCGGGCCAGGCGCAAGGCGGCCATGACAGCTTCGGTTCCGGAATTGGAAAACCGGACAAGCTCGGCAGCCGGCACCATCTTTGCAATACGGTCGGCGACAACCAGCTCCCGCTCGGTCGACAAGGCAAAGACCCCGCCCACCTCCATGCCTTTGCGGGCGGCCGCATCAACCCGGTCGTCGGCATAACCGAGGATTGCCGGACCGTAGCCCAGCCGATAGTCGACATAGGCGTTGCCGTCGATGTCCCAGGTCCGGCCCCCCTTGCCATGGCTGACATAAACGGTGCGCGTATCTCCCCAATAGCGGAAGGTCGAGGACACCCCCAATGGCAAGCGTTTCACAGCGCGCTGAAACTGAGCGTTTGATTTTGTCAGCGTGCGTTGCGGCAAGGGAGGCATGCTATGGTCCGTTCAAAGGGGGATGCGACAGCCTGTCACGCGACTGACTGGACTGTCAATCAGACTTTTGTGGTTGTGAGAACCAAGATGCGCGATAAAGAAGTGGAGTGGCGACTGAAGGGAAAAGGCCCGTGACTGCAGCCCCTAAAAGGACGGAAACTTCTGTGACCGCAACGCCCGTTCCAAGCTTGCCGCGCACGCAAAGCCGTGACGCCCGCCGCGCTCAGCTTATCGAAGCCACGATCGACGCCTTGGCCGAGCGTGGATTTTCCCGGACCACCGTCACCGATGTCGCGGCCCGCGCCGGGATCAGCCATGGGCTGGTGCTTTTCCACTTCCAGTCGAAAGAAAACCTGCTGGCCGAGACTTTGGATTATCTGGCCGAGGAGTATCGCATCAACTGGCAGGCAGCTTTGGCCACGGCTGGCGATGCGCCCGAAAGCCGGATCCTGGCGATGATCAAGGCGGATTTTGCCGAGGCGATCTGCACCCCGGCCCGGCTGTCAGCCTGGTGCGCCTTCTGGGGCGAAAGTCAGAGCCGCCCGCTTTACCAGTCTCGCTGTGGTGCCAATGATGAGCTTTACAACTCAACCCTCGTGGACCTATGCGCTGCGATGAACACGACTTACGGCTATACGCATGACCCGGAGCGGACCGCCCGTCTGATCCGCATCATGACCGAAGGTGTCTGGCTGGATCTGATGACCCTTGCGGTGCCCTATTCAGTGACCGAAGCGCTGGAAACCGTTGTTTTAGGGACCAGAGCGCTTTATCCGCGCCATTTCGGGGAAAGCGCCTGACGTCTCGTCTGGCCGCTGGAAATCCTCCGGGTTCCACCCTGCACCCGCAGCGGACGGCCCCACCGCTTTTTGAGGACCGTCACAAGACGAACCTTGCCACTTATCGGCGACTGCGAAAGGATCGTCGGGTTCTGTAGGGGGCCCCGCCATGACAACGCTTCGCCTGCGTATTCTCTTCAGTGGCGCGATGTTGGGCCCAGGCAAGGCTGAACTGCTAAGCCGCATCCGGGATACCGGCTCCATCGCTGCTGCAGGACGGCAGATGGACATGAGTTACAAGCGGGCCTGGATGCTTGTCGAAGAAATGAACGCAGCGTTTCAGGAACCGCTGGTTGCCAGCATACGGGGTGGCCCGGGCGGCGGTGGCGCGCACCTGACTGAAGCCGGGCTGCGCGTCCTCGATCTCTACCACGGGATCGTGCAGGCGGCTCAGGATGCCGCATCGGCAAGGATCCAGGAACTGGAGGCGATGCTGCGCCCGACGACGGACTTGGATATTCCCGAAGGAAAATAACGCTTGCTCATCGGCAGCATCCCGGCTGATATGTTTTTTAAACCATATCGCCAGGAGGAACCATGCCCCGCCCTATCGCCCTTGCCGCCACTCTTGCCATCAGCCTTGCCACGCCGACCTTCGCGGATGAGGTTGTCGTCTTTGCCGCCGCGTCACTGAAAGATGCATTGGACGCAGTGGCCGCGGATTTTCAGGCCTCCACCGGCCATACCGTGACAATCAGCTATGCCGGTTCGAACGCGCTGGCCAAGCAGATCATCGAGGGCGCGCCGGCCGATATCTTCCTCTCTGCCGCCGTCAACTGGATGGACGAGGTCGAGAAGGCGGGTCTTATCGTGGATGGCACGCGGTCTGATCTTCTGGGCAACACCCTGGTGCTGATCGCGCATGGCAAGGGCGCATCCCCGGTCACAATCGGGCCGGGCTTTGACCTTGCCGGGCTTCTGGGCGACGGGAAGCTTTCCATGGCGATGGTCGATGCCGTGCCCGCCGGGCAATATGGCAAGGCATCGCTGGAAAGCCTTGGGGTCTGGGAAACGGTCGAGGCATCCGTCGCGCAGTCTGAAAACGTGCGGGCCGCCCTGACGCTGGTCTCCACCGGTGAGGCCCCCTTCGGCATCGTCTATGCAACAGATGCTGCAGCGGATGACAATGTCACCATCGTGGGCACCTTCCCTGCTGACAGCCACAAGCCGATTGTCTATCCCGGCGCCCTCCTGACCGGGGCCGCAGACCCGGCCGACAAGGCCTTTTTCGAGGCCTTGTCGGCAGATGCGGCGGATGCGAAGTTCAGCGAACAGGGGTTTGCAATCCTGAACTGAACGGCAGTGCGGGGCTGATCGGGGGAGAATGACGGATTGGCTGACACCGAACGAATGGCGCGCAGTGGCCCTGTCGCTGCGCGTTTCATTCTGGGCGACGCTGGTCAGCCTGCCCATTGGCCTCTTGGTCGCCTATGCGCTGGCCCGCTGGAATTTCTGGGGCAAGCAGCTTCTGAACGGCCTTGTGCATCTGCCGCTGATCCTGCCACCGGTGGTGACGGGGTATCTCCTCCTCATCACCTTCGGTCGGAAGGGCACGGTCGGCCAATACCTTGACCAATGGTTCGGCATCGTCTTCGCCTTCCGTTGGACCGGGGCCGCGCTCGCCGCCGCCGTCATGGCCTTTCCGCTGATGGTGCGGGCGATGCGCCTTGCCATCGAGGCGGTAGACCCCAAGCTGGAACAGGCGGCAGGCACACTGGGGGCGTCACGGCCTTGGGTGTTCCTGACCGTCACCCTGCCCCTGATCCTGCCCGGCATCATAGCAGGCGCGATCCTGGCCTTCGCCAAGGCGATGGGTGAGTTCGGGGCCACCATCACCTTCGTGTCGAACATTCCCGGCCAGACCCAGACCCTCCCTTCCGCGATCTATGCCTTCCTGCAGGTGCCCGGGGGCGAAGGCAGCGCAGCCCGGCTGGTCTGGATCGCGATCATCATCGCCATGGCAGCCTTGCTCCTGTCTGAATGGGTGGCAAAGGCAGTCGCGCGGCGGATATCCGGCCAATGACCCTGCAGGTTTCCCTCAAGCACCGCTTTGCAGGTTTTGATCTGGATGTGGCTTTTGAAGCCCCTTCCGGCGTGACCGCGCTTTTCGGCCGATCAGGGTCCGGCAAGACCACGGTCATCAACGCGGTCGCTGGCCTTTTGCGGCCAGACCAAGGCCATGTGACGGCCGACGGCATCACCCTTCTGGACCGGTCACGCGGCATAGACCTTCCCCCCTACCTGCGCCGGGTCGGCTACGTCTTCCAGGACTCCCGCCTTTTTCCGCATTTGACGGTCCGCCAAAACCTTCTTTACGGTCGCTGGTTCGCCCCGAAAGGGCCGGGTGTAAGCTTTGACAGGATCGTCGAGCTTCTGGATATCGCCCCACTTCTGTCCCGCCGCCCGGGCACCTTGTCTGGCGGGGAAAAGCAACGCGTCGCCATCGGCCGCGCGATCTTGTGCAACCCCCGCCTTCTTGCGTTGGATGAACCCCTTGCCGCCTTGGACGAAGCGCGGAAAGCTGAAATTCTGCCCTACCTCGAACGGCTGCGCGACGAAGTGCGCCTGCCCATCCTGTATGTCAGCCACGCAATGGCCGAAGTCGCGCGCCTGGCAAACACCGTTGTCCTGATGGAGGCGGGCCGTGTCGCCGCAGTGGGCCCGACCGCCGAGATTCTGTCGGACCCGGATGCCGCCCCCGGCCTTGGCTTGCGCGAAGCAGGTGCGCTTTTGACCGCGACGGTCGCAGCGCAGGACGAAGACGGCCTCACGCGCCTTGACTGCGCGGCCGGCCCGCTTTGGCTGCCCAAGGTGGCAGCCCCCCTTGGCACCAGCTTGCGCATCCGGATTCTGGCGCAAGACGTGATGGTGGCCGCGACGCGCCCAGAGGGCACTTCAGCCCTGAACATCCTGTCAGCCACAGTGCGCGACATCCGCCATGGCATGGGTCCCGGCACGCTTGTCCGGCTCGACGCCCATGGAGAGACGATCCTGGCCAGGATCACCCGCCGCTCGGCCGAGGCGCTGGGGCTGACTCCTGGCAAGCCAGTCTTCGCCGTGCTGAAAGCCGTGTCTGTCGCACAGGAAAGCGTCGGAGTAAAGCGCGCGTGATTGCCCCCCGCGGGTGGAAATGCTGGACCAATCTGTCTGCGGGATCATAGTCTTTGCTACTTCAGCCGAAGCAAGTCATTACATGACGGATAAAAATCGCCAACCAAAGGCGACGTCACATACCTATGGCTACCCAACAAGGAGACGACACCATGACCAACAAACTGCGCACCCTGATGCTTGGTGCTGCCACGCTGGCATTGACCGCAGGCAGCGTCTTGGCCGAAAACGTCATCATCGGCCATTTCGGCAGCCCTACCCCGATGCAAGTGGCGCGGGCCGAGGGCAAATTCGACGCGGCAACCGGCTGGACAATCGAATGGCGCCAGTTCGGCTCGGGCACCGAGGTGATCGCGGCGATGGCTTCAGGCGATGTTCAGGTGGCCGAGCTTGGCTCGTCTCCCCTCTCGATCGGCACCAGCCAGGGCCTTGAAATCCAGCTCTTCATGATCGCCCAGGGCCTTGGCACTGCCGAAAGCCTGATCGCCAAGGCCGACAGCGGCATCACCAAGGTCGAAGACCTGACCGGCAAGCGCGTTGCGGTCCCTGTGGGCTCGACGGCGCACTATTCGCTGATGGGGGCGCTGTCCCATGCAGGCATCGCCGAATCCGACGTCACGATCATGAATCTTCCGGCCGACCAGATCGCCGCAGCCTGGGATTCGGGCCAGGTGGATGCGGCCTTCATCTGGGAACCCGTTCAGAACCAGATCCTGCAGACCGGCACCTTTATCGTCGGTGCAGACCAGACGGCAGCCTGGGGTTTCCCGACCTTTGACGGCTGGGTGGTCAACAGCGAATTTGCCGCCGCGAACGCAGATGCGATGGTGGCCTTCGCCAAGACCATGAACGAGGCGAACATGGCCTATCTGGCGGATCCCGCCGCCTGGACCGCCGACAGCGACCCGGTAAAGAAGATCGCCGAGATGACGGGTGCGGATCCTGCTCAGGTGCCAACCATCCTCAAGGGCTTTACCTTCATCCCGCTGGCCGACCAGTTGAATGACACCTGGCTGGGCGGCGCTGCCGCAAACATGAAGACAACCGCTGATTTTCTGGTCAAGGCAGGCCGGATCGACGCGGCAGGGGAAGATTACTCGGGCTTCGTCACCACCGCCATTGCCGACGCCGCAAAATAGGCCCGGCAGCGAGGCCGGAAGCGGCGCGGTCCGCTTCCGGCACATTCACCGACCAGGCGAGGGGCAAGATGGGGCTGCACATCAGACAGGCATCGGTCATCTATCCGACCGCCGACGCAAGACCGCCGGTCGAAGCCCTTCGCGAGATCAATCTTGAAATCCTGCAGGATGATTTCGTTGTTGCGCTTGGGGCATCGGGCTGCGGCAAGTCCACCCTTCTGTCGTTGATTGCGGGTTTTCTGGCACCAACCTCGGGCGAGATCTTGCTGGATGGCGCCATGGTCAACGGGCCAGGGGCTGACCGGGCGGTCGTGTTTCAGAAACACGCACTGATGCCGTGGCTGAACGTGCTCGACAACGTGGCCTTCGGGCTGAAGCTCCAAGGTGTGGCCGAAGCCAAACGCCATGACGTGGCGCGCGGCTTCATCAGGCTTCTTGGTCTGGCAGACTTCGAAGGCAGTCGTGTCTACAACCTGTCAGGCGGCATGCAGCAGCGTGTCGGCATCGCACGCGCCCTGACCTGCGACCCCAAGATCCTTCTGATGGACGAACCCTTGGGAGCCTTGGACGCACTAACCCGCGAAAAGGCGCAAGAGCTGATCCTGAATATCTGGCACAAGACGTCAAAATCCGTCTTCTTCATCACCCATTCGGTCGAAGAGGCACTGTTCATGGGCACAAAGCTGATCGTGATGTCGCCGCGTCCGGGGCGGATCACGCATCGGTTTGACTTGCCCTTCTCGCGGCAGTTTCTGACAGGGACGCCCGCCCGCGACGTGAAAGCCAGCCGCGAATTCATCGCGCTGCGGGAAGAGGTTCTGAAGATCATCTTTGCGGATGAGGAGGCAGCGGCGTGACCGACCAGTCCCATCCCGACCCCCAGACAGCCAAGACCGGCAGTTCCTCTCGTCTCTCGAAAGCGCGGGCCACCAAGCCGGGCGAAACCTATGGCGTTCCCGGACAGGGTGACACGCTTTGGCTTTCGGTCCTGTCCATCCTTGGCATCATCTTCGTGTGGTGGCTCTTCACCTTCATGGGCTGGGTGAAACCTCTGTTCCTGCCCTCACCCCAGGCTGTGCTGGCCAAGTTCATCCAGATCTGGAACGAAGGCTTTACCAACACACCCTTTCTTGAACATGTCGGCGTTTCGGCCGCGCGGGTGTTTGGGGCCTTCATCCTTGCCTGCCTTGTGGGCATTCCCCTCGGCATCGCCATGGGGATGAGCCCTCTTGTCCGCGGCATCTTCGACCCGCCGATCGAGTTTTACCGCCCCATGCCCCCCCTCGCCTATCTGCCGTTGATCATCATCTGGTTCGGGATCGGCGAGACGTCCAAGGTCCTGCTGATCTTCCTGTCGGTCTTGGCCCCGGTTGCCTTGGGCTCGCGCGCTCGGGTGTCAAATCGGCCGCCATCGAACAGATCCACGCCGCCTATTCCTTTGGGGCGTCGCGCCGGCAGGTCATGCGGCATGTGATCCTGCCTTCGGCTTTGCCAGAGATTCTGACGGCCATGCGGATCGGCATCGGCTTTGGCTGGACCACGCTGGTCGCGGCCGAAATGGTGGCCGCAACCAAAGGCCTTGGCTACATGGTGCTGACCGCCAGCCAGTTCCTGCAAACCTCGACGGTCATCATGGGCATCATCGTCATTGCGGTGATCGCCTATGCTTTCGATATGCTGATGCGCTGGATCGAACGAAAGGTCGTGCCGTGGAAGGGCCGGATGTAGGACCCACCCCAGGTCATCGATCTGCAACCTGAACCGCTGAACAGCCGTTGCGGCACAGGGTGCTGGGCCAACTTGGCCAAACATCCGTGCCGCAGCGTGCCACCGCTGGGCTAGGCTTACCCGCCATCCGACGGCAAATCAGGCCACGGCCAGGGCGGAATCCAAGAGGGCCTTGATCTCAGCCTTGCCGGTCCCGGCAACGATGCGACCAATCTCGGTCCGGCCCTTCAGTGCAACCAAGGTTGACCGGCGCGGAATGTTCAGGGCTTTGGAAAGCTCGCCTTTGCCATGCTCGTCCCAGTCGACGATGAAGAATTCGATGTTGCGCTCATAGTCGGGATTTTCCGCCTTCAACGCTGCCAACACCCGCTCTTGCGCGGCGCAAGTCGAACACCAGCTGGCCCAGAAATCCAGAAGAACGATTTTGCCTGCATCCATCGCAGCTTCAGCCGATCCGGGTGTGTAGAGAGTTGCGGCAACGGCGCGGCCGGCAAAAGGCACCAGGCAAAGGCTGGCGGACAGGGCAAGGAAATCTCGGCGCTGCATGGGGGGCTCCTTTGGGTCAGATGGAAACGGAAAAGTCGATCAGCCAGGTAGGCAAGGTCTGGACCAGCCAGCCTTCGACGATGTGGTGCAGGCCGAACCAAAGTGCCAGGCCCACGACAATGAACGTGGCCCCCATCAAAGGCTTGGCCCGGTCGGCAAGCGCACGAAGCCAGGTCTGTCGGCGCTTGATGGCCGATTTCGCGCCATAAGCCAGCCCCAGGATCAGTGTTGAAACCCCAAGCGCGAAAGCAGTCATGATCGCACCGGCGCGTCCAAGGCTTTCTCCGGTCGAGGCAAGTGCAATGGCCGCGCCAAGGGTGGGGCCGATGCAAGGGCTCCACACCGCGCCCAACAGCGCGCCGGAAAGCGCCTGGCCGCCCAGACCTGCATCCGTGGTCGCGTCAATCTGCGCGTCGGCGCGTGCGGCAAAGCCCGCCGTGGCCGTAGAAAACCGGCCTGACAAGCTAGGGACCAGCATCACGACCCCAAAGCCGACCATCACCAACGCCGCAGCTCGCGCCACGCTGTCTGTATCCAGCCCAAGCGCCGGCCCAAGCGCCGTGACTCCCAGGCCAAGGGCCACGAAGGACAGGCTCATCCCCGCAGCCAATGCCAGTGGGGCGCGCCGATCGCGGTGAAGGCTAGAGGCGAGCACGATGGGCAGAACCGGCAGGACGCACGGATTGATCAGCGTCAGAAGTCCGGCAAGATAAGCAAAAATCAGCTCCATTCCGCCCCCCGCTTGCCAAGGGACAAGCCGTTCTCATGTCCGAGCAGGCTTGGTTGGCGCTGGCACATGGTCATCTTGATGCAGGATCTTTCTTTGCCGCGCGGGCTTGCTGTTTCCATTGGGCATTTCGTAGACAATGGCAGAAGGTTACAGCCGTCACGATCTTGTGTACTTGGGCCATGTCCCAAGAATGTTTGCCAAGGGCGATGTAACAACTTGGCGAAAGACGCGAATTGGAAGGGTGTGATGGCGGAAGACGTCGATGCGTGGGGCCAGCTTCTGGCAGCGGCGAATGCCGGCGACGCTCGGGCCTATGCGCGGTTCTTGCAGTCGGTAACACCGGTGCTGCGCGGAATTGTGCGGGCTAAGGGCGGTGGCCTTGGTGAGGCCGGGTGTGAAGATGTGCTGCAAGAGGTGCTGCTTGCAGTTCACCTCAAACGGCACACGTGGGACCAGGGTGCCCCGGTCCGGCCGTGGCTATATGCCATCACGCGCTACAAGGTCGTCGACGCCTTCCGGGCGCGCGGACGCAAGATTGATGTGCCGATCGAGGATTTTGCCGAAGTCCTTGCCGCCGAAGCCGGGCCAGACCCGACCGAAGCCGCCGATATGGCCAAGATGATCGGCATGCTTGACGGACGATCCGCCGAGATCGTCCGCAAGATCGGACTGGAAGGCGTCAGCGTGGCCGAAACCGGCCAGGCCCTGACGATGAGCGAAGGTGCCGTACGCGTTGCCCTGCACCGGGCGTTGAAAACCTTGGCCATCCTGCGGGAAAGGCATGTGAAATGAAGACCGACGATCTGATCCGGGCCTTGGCCGCCGACACCCAGCGGGGGCCGGACTTGCGCATGATGCTTCTGGCTGGCTTGTTGCCCGCACTTGGTCTTGCGGCCGTCGCAGTCTGGTCGGTCCTCGGTTTTCGCGTTGACCTTGGCGCGGCCATGCTGACGCCGGTCTCAGCTGCCCGTATTCTTCTGACGGGCATCCTGGGGATTGCCGCAAGCCGCCTCGCGCTCCTTCTGGCACGGCCCGAAGGGGGGCATACCGCCCGTCTCTGGCCCCTTGCGGCCGTCGCTGCGGCGGCGCTTGGGCTTTTGGCCTGGGCCTATCAGACCACACCTGACGAGGCGCGCCAGATGGCCACGGTCGGAAAGACGATGACCACCTGCCTGGTGGCGATCCCGCTTCTGTCGATCCTTCCAGTTGGAATGCTCCACTACACCTTGCGGCAAGGGGCAGTGACCGCGCCGCTGCGGGCTGGATTTGTTGCTGGACTGGCAGGGTCCGGTCTTTCGGCGGCGATCTATGCGCTGCACTGCACAGAAGACAGCCCGCTCTTCTATGTCACCTGGTACGGGCTAGCGATCGCGGGGGTCACGCTGGTGTCGACCATGATCGGCGCGCGCAGCCTGCGCTGGTAGGCGCCTAACGCGTCTCGAACCAGTCGACCGCCATTTGCGCCCAGCCTTTGGGGATGCTGTGACCACCCTCGTGCAGCGCAAAGCGCAGGTCAGTGCCGGGCTGGCAGTTGGTCCAAAGCTGGACCGTGTAGATGCCCAAAGTCTCAATCTTGTCCGCTGCGGCCGAGCTACAGCCGTTGGTGGCGCGCCAGATCTCCATGGCCTCGAAGACATTGCCTTGCACGAAGCCCGGCATGATCTCTCGCCCCGTCAAGGGAACGGTCTGGTCCGCCTTGCCATGGGTATGTAGCAGACGCACCGGCCCAGCGCAGTCATCCGGATGCGGCCGCCAGAAACTGCCGGCAACCGGGGCATAGGCGGCAAAGGCTTCCGGGGCCTGGCAGGCGACATAGCTTGTCATCGACCCGCCGATCGAAAAACCGGCCAGCAGCATTTGATCCCGCTGCAGGCCGAACCGGGCGGCGGCATCATCGGCCACGGCGATCAGGAAGGCGGTCTCATCCCGGGTTGCAGGCCGGTCGGGGTGAAAGTCCCAGGTCCGGCCTTCGCCATTGTCACGGGGCTGGCCATCCGCCGCGATCACGGCATAGCCACGCCCCAGCATCAGACTGACCATCCCCTTGTTGCGGATCGTGCCCACCCCTTCGCCGCCATAGCCGTGCAGAAGCACAATCGCTGGAAGCGGACCGGTCTCCCCCTCAGGCAAGACGATGTGATAGGTGCCGTTCTCAATCCGACAGGGTTCCGCCGCGCCATTGCAGTCCGCAAGGGCTGTGTTGGCGAGAAACGCCGTAGCAACAGACCAGGCAAGGCCAAAAGTCAGGGGCTTCATGCGATCCTCCGGCGGATGATGCGGATGTCAAAGGCTGACAGCGGCAGCTGAACCACAACAGCCAGCGGCACCGTCAGGCACAGGCTCGCGGCGACAGGCAAAAGCCAAAGGCTCAGCTGCCCCGCCACTGCCAAAGACAAAAGGCAGACCCCAAGACCTGTCTCAATGCCGTGAAAGCGCAGAAGCGTGCGCAGATCAGACCGCCCTGCAACATGCGGCATCCAGCCGCCGTCAAGGCCCCGGAACGTCCGCAAGACCGCCCGCACCTGATGCACCATCAGCGCCGGGGCGAGGAGGGCGGAAAGGACAACTTCAGCCAGCACAAGTGCCGCAAAACGCGGACCATCGGTCCGTCGAAGGCCGTTGCGGCGAATGTGGCTTGCAATGCCAAGCAGCTTCGGCGCCACCAGC
>JAAUPC010000043.1 GCA_012036325.1 Paracoccaceae bacterium | reverse complement strand
CCCCAGGGGCCGCGATCATCGCCAGCCCGCCCAGCGCCAGCCCCGCCCCAGCCCAGCGTCGCGGTGGCACCGTCTCGCGCGAAACAAGCGCCCCGGCAAACATTGTCACCTGCACCATCCCGAACAGCACCAGCGCCCCGGTCCCGGCATCAAGCCCCCGGTAGGCCAGCGAAAACCCGATCAGATAGGTCGACCAGGCCCAGCACCCCAGCCGTTCGTCCCCGCCACCCCGGCCAGGCAAGGTTGCCTCGCTGCCACAGCACAAGTCCTGCGAGCACAAAGGCCCCGGCCAAAAGCCGGATCACCGCAAACTCCAACGCGCCAATATGGCCCGGCCCCACCGCCCATCGGTTCAGTACCGAATTGGCGGCGAAGGCCAGCATCGTCAGGGTTGTCAGCAGAAACAGCCTCAAAGCGCGTAGGAGTAGTGTCCGGTCCACCAGCCGTGGTCCGAGGAAAACCGCACCGCCAGTTGCACCAGCCCCGCCAGAAACCCGACCGCTCCGATCAGAAGGGCCACCAGCTTCAGCCCCGCCGCGTCCTCTGCCCGCATCACCTGCACCCCCAGGATCACCGCCAACACGGTCATCCCCGCATCCAGCGCCAGGTTCAGCCAGACAATTCCGGCGGGGTCATATTCGCTGCCCGTCACCATGACGGCGGTGTAGGCGCCAAAGATCAGCACCGCGCTCATCGCGATCAGCACATACTGGTTGGTCTTCGCCTGTTTTGCAGGATCAGTCATCGCAATACCTTTCGTTGAAAACGCCTGATCCTATGCACATCTTTCGTCCGCAGGCAAAGAAAAGGGCGCCCGTTGCGGGGCGCCCTTCCTGTTCTGACCGCAGGGCCAGGGATGATTACATCATCCCGTCCATGCCGCCCATTCCGCCCATGCCGCCGCCAGCCGCAGCGCCCTTCGGCTCCGGACGGTCAGCGATCATCGCTTCGGTGGTGATCAGAAGCGACGCGACCGAAGCCGCGTCTTCCAGAGCCGTCCGCGTCACCTTGGCCGGGTCAATCACGCCGAACTTGAACATGTCGCCATATTCTTCGGTCTGCGCGTTGAAGCCAAAGGACAGGTCCTTCGATTCGCGGATCTTGCCAGCAACGACGGCACCGTCGACACCGGCGTTTTCAGCGATCTGGCGCAGCGGAGCTTCCAGCGCGCGGCGCACGATGGCGATCCCGGCGTTCTGGTCGCTGTTGGCACCGGTCATGCCTTCCAGCACTTTGCCAGCCTGGATCAGGGCCACGCCGCCACCGACGACGATGCCTTCCTGAACGGCCGCACGGGTCGCGTTCAGGGCGTCATCCACGCGGTCCTTGCGCTCTTTCACTTCGACTTCGGTCATCCCGCCGACCTTGATCACCGCAACACCGCCAGCCAGCTTGGCCACACGTTCCTGCAGCTTCTCACGGTCGTAGTCGCTGGTGGTTTCTTCGATCTGCGCACGGATCTGGCCGACCCGGGCTTCGATCTCGGCCTTGTTGCCAGCGCCGTCGATGACGGTGGTGTCGTCCTTCTTGATGACGACCTTCTTCGCACGGCCCAGCATGTCCAGCGTGACGTTTTCCAGCTTCATGCCCAGATCGTCGCTGATCACCTGACCACCGGTCAGGATGGCAATGTCCTGCAGCATGGCCTTGCGACGGTCGCCAAAGCCCGGGGCCTTGACGGCCGCGATCTTCAGACCACCGCGCAGCTTGTTGACGACCAGCGTCGCCAAAGCCTCGCCTTCCACGTCTTCAGCCACGATCACCAGCGGGCGCTGCGACTGAATGACTGCCTCCAAGAGCGGAACCATCGGCTGCAGCGACGAGAGTTTCTTCTCGTGCAGCAGGATGTAGGCGTCTTCCATTTCCGCAATCATCTTGTCGGCATTGGTGACGAAGTAGGGCGAGAGGTATCCACGGTCGAACTGCATGCCTTCGACGACGGTGGTTTCCGTCTCCAGGCCCTTGTTCTCTTCGACGGTGATCACACCCTCGTTGCCAACCTTCTGCATCGCTTCCGCGATCTGACGGCCAATCTCCGATTCGCCGTTGGCCGAGATCGTGCCAACCTGGGCGACTTCGGCGCTGTCCTTGACGGGGCGCGAGGCGGCCTTGATGGCAGCCACAACCTTGGTCACGGCCAGATCAATGCCGCGCTTCAGGTCCATCGGGTTCATGCCGGCGGCAACGGCTTTCAGGCCGTCCTTGATGATGGCTTGCGCCAGCACGGTCGCGGTGGTGGTGCCGTCACCGGCTTCGTCGTTGGTGCGGGAAGCGACTTCCTTCACCATTTGCGCGCCCATGTTTTCGAACTTGTCGGCCAGCTCGATTTCCTTGGCAACGGTCACGCCGTCCTTGGTGATCCGGGGCGAGCCGAAGCTCTTGTCGATCACCACGTTGCGGCCTTTCGGGCCCAGGGTCACCTTGACCGCATCGGCCAGGATGTTCACGCCGCGCAGCATGCGGTCGCGGGCGTCGGTGTCGAATTTGACGTCTTTAGCAGCCATTTTGATAGCTCCTTGAATGGGTTACCGGGAAGGACAAGCTCAGGCGATGATGCCGAGGATGTCGCTTTCCTTCATGATCAGCAGCTCTTCGCCGTTCAGCGTCACTTCCGTGCCGGACCATTTGCCGAACAGGATGCGGTCGCCAGACTTGACCGAGGGGGCGATCAGCTCGCCCGAATCCTTGCGGGCGCCAGCGCCCACGGACACGATCTCGCCTTCAGCGGGTTTTTCCTTGGCGGTATCCGGAATGATCAGACCGCCTTTGGTCTTGTCGTCGCCTTGAATGCGGCGGACCAGAACGCGGTCGTGCAGCGGTGTGAAAGCCATCTGGGGTACTCCCTTGAGTTTCCAGGTTTGAAAGGGATTAGCACTCAGCTAGCCCGAGTGCTAACGCCCCGCAGATAGGCGATGACCTGCCCGCTGTCAACACCCTCGCCCCACCTGCGCGCCCATTTCGCATTGCCTTTTCCGGCATGGCTGCCACGATACCGCCAACGCAACCCAACAGACATGGTCCAGATGCCCCGCATTCGCCTGACGCTTTCCGGTCTCATCACCGCCCTTGCCTTTCTTGCCGCCCCGGTCGCCGCCCAGTGCAACGGCCAGAACCTGCTGGCAGACCTGCCCGCCGACCGCCTGGCCGAGATCAGGTCCGCCACGGACGCCGTGCCCTTTCCCACTGGCAACTACTGGCGGGCGACCCGCGGCGATGAGGTGATCACCCTGGTCGGCACCTACCACTTCGACGACCCGCGGCATGCCCAGACGCTGGACACCATCACCCCCGAAATCACCGCCGCGACGACCGTCCTTGTCGAGGCTGGGCCCGAGGAAGAGGCAAAGCTGCTTGCCCTCATCTCCAGCGACCCCTCGACAATCATGATCACCGATGGCCCCACCCTGATCGACCGCCTGCCCCCCGATCTGTGGGAGGGCCTCTCGACCGCCCTGTCCGCACGCGGGATTCCCGGTTTCATGGCGGCCAAGATGCAGCCTTGGTATGCCGTGATGATGCTGTCGCTGCCGCCCTGCGCCATGGCCGAGATGGTTGATCCCAAGGGCCTCGACGGCCTTGTGATCGACACCGCCACAGCCGCGGGCGTGCCAGTGCGCGCTCTGGAACCCTATGACACGGTCTTCACCCTCTTCGGCGCCATGACGGAGGAGGAGTTTCAGTCGATGCTGCACTCCACCCTCACGATCGAGGCTCAGTCGGAAGACTACTTCGCCACCCTTGCCGACAGCTATTTCGCCGGGGACAGCCGCATGATCTGGGAGTTCATGCGTTTCGTCAGCTATGACCTGCCCGGCTACACCCGCGAACAGGTCGATGCCGAATATGCCCGGATGGAAGACATGCTGATGGACAGCCGCAACCGCGCCTGGATCCCGGTCTTGACCAAAGCCGCCGCAGATGGCCCGGTCTTCGCCGCCTTTGGCGCGCTGCACCTGTCGGGCAAGGCCGGGGTGCTTAACCTCTTGCAGGACGAAGGCTTTACCCTGACCGAACTGCCGTTGTGATCCTTCCCGGCCACCTGATCCGCCTGACCATCCTTGACCTCGGCCTGTTTGAGGTACGCGGGGGTGAGCGGATCATCGGCATCCCCGCCTACCTTCTGGAAACCGATCAGGGTGCCCGCATCCTGATCGACACCGGCTTCCCCCCCGCCTATGCAACCGACCCGGCCATCGCCGACCGCGACGGCCTGCCCAGCTTTGGCCGCCTGCTGAACTTCACGCCCAACCAGACCGCCGCCGGGGCACTTGGCCTTCTTGGCCTTTCGCCCAAGGACATTGACCTTCTGGTCCTGACCCATGGCCATATTGACCATGTTGGCTCCCTCCCCCTCTTCGCCCATGGCCCCATCATCCTGACCAGGATTGAGCGTTCCGACCCCAAACCCCGCTACTTCGGCACTGCCCGCCCGATCGACTGGCCCGAAGCCAGCTACATCCTGATCGACGCCGAAACCCCCATCTGCAATGGCCTGACCCTGATTCCCACCCCCGGCCACACGCCGGGCCACCTGTCAGCCGTCCTCGACCTGCCAGAAACCGGCCGCGTGATCCTTGCCGCCGACGCGATCAACCGCGCCTCCGAACCGGCCGAACACTTCTCTGATGCGGACAACCCCGCAGCCGCCGAAACCTCAGCCGCCCGCCTGCTGACTATGGGCGGGCCAGATGCCCTCCTGATCTACGGCCACGAACCCACGCAATGGCCCACCTTGCGCAAGGCCCCGGCGTCCTACGACTGATGCCTGCCCAACGCACCTCCCCTCCCCCCGGTGAAAAGGGGATGCGGGTGGGGGGCCCTGCCAGAAGACGCGCCTGCCCCCAGACGCGCCCGCGTGACAATCCGCGCGCCCTCGCCTATACCGCGCGCAAATCCATCCCAAAGGTATCTCTCCCATGACCACCCTCGTCTTCGGCCATAAATCCCCCGACACCGATGCCACCCTGTCCGCCATCGTCTGGGCCTGGTATCTGACCAACCGGCGTGGCGGCGATGCCGAACCCCGCCTTCTGGGTGAGCCGAACACCGAAGCCGCCTTCGTGCTGAAGCATTGGGGTTTCCAGAAACCCGCGATCATCGCCGATGTCGACGCAGGCCAGAACGTGGTGATCGTTGACACCAACAACCCCGCCGAACTGCCGC
Organism: Paracoccaceae bacterium; assembly: GCA_012036325.1. Taxonomy (GTDB): domain Bacteria; phylum Pseudomonadota; class Alphaproteobacteria; order Rhodobacterales; family Rhodobacteraceae; genus Tabrizicola. Next base: position 9,899 of record JAAUPC010000043.1, on the reverse strand, counting down.
CTTCCATCAACGATGCCAATATCATGGCGATCATCGACCATCACATGCTGGTCGGCGGCCTGAAGACCAAGGCCCCGATCAACGTGGTGATGCGCCCCCTCGCCTGCACCGCCACCGTGATGCATGATATCATGGGTGACGACGTCGCGGGCCTTCCGACCGATATCAAGGGCGCCATGCTGTCCTGCATCCTCTCCGACACGCTGGAATTCCGCTCGCCCACCACCACGCCCCATGACCGCGCCGTCGCTGAAAAGCTGGCCGCCGATCTGGGCGTGTCGATCCCCGATCTTGCGACCAAGATGTTTGAAGCGAAATCCGACGTCTCCGCCTTCTCGGACGCCGAGCTTCTCCGCATGGACAGCAAGGAATACAATGTCGCGGGCAAGGAACTGCGCGTCTCGGTCCTTGAAACCACCGCGCCCAAGATCGTCCTGGACCGCAAGGCCAGCCTGATGGCCTCGATGGAAGGCGTCGCGAAAGAAGACGGCGCCGATCAGGTCCTTCTCTTCGTCGTCGACATCCTGCGCGAAGAGGCGACGCTGCTGGTTCCGAACGACCTTGTGAAGCAACTGGCCGAGGCCTCCTTCGGCTGCAACGTCACCGGCGACACCGTGGTTCTGCCCGGCATCATGAGCCGCAAAAGCAGATCATCCCGGCGCTGAAACTCTAGGGTGTTGCGTAAACTTGCGTCTCTACGCGCGTAGAGACGCAAGGAAGACGGAATAAAGACAGTCGGACCCCCCGGCGAAAGGGCCAGAATGACCGAAATCATCCGCTCGCTTGCCGACCTTTCCGGTCGCTACGATGCCGTTTTCTGTGATCTCTGGGGCTGCCTGCACGATGGGCGGAAAGCCTTCCCTGCTGCCGTTGCGGCGCTGCAAGCCTTTCGCGCGGGCGGTGGAACGGTGGTGCTTCTGACCAACTCCCCCCGTCCGAAAGACAGCGTTATCCAGCAGTTGGACGGCCTCTCCGTCCCGCGTGACGCCTGGGACATCATCGCAACCTCGGGCGATGCCGCGCAGATGGGCATGATCTCGGGCGCGGTCGGTCGCCGCGTCCACCACATCGGCGCGCCGAAGGATGAGGTTTTCTTCACCACCTTCGCAGATGATCTCCAAGCCTACGCCGCCAGCCAGCCGCCCATCACCCGGGTCGCCCTGAAAGACGCGACCGGCATCGTCTGCACCGGCCTGCGCGATGATCTGACGGAAACCCCCGATGATTACCGCGCGGCCCTTCTTTTGGGAAAAACCTTAGGCCTGCCAATGCTTTGCGCCAACCCTGACATCGTCGTCGACATGGGCGACAAGCGGCTTTACTGCGCCGGGGCCTTGGCGCAGGCCTATGAGGGCATGGGTGGCACCGCGCTTTACTTCGGCAAGCCGCACCCCCCGATCTACGACCTCGCCCGCCGCCGCCTCTCGGAACACACCGGCCAGTCCGACGCACAGATCCTCTGCATTGGCGACGGCATTGCGACTGACGTGCAAGGCGGCATGTCCGAAGGCCTCGACACGCTTTTCATCACCGGCGGTCTTGCGGCGGATGAGTTCGGCCCCGACATCGAAAACCCCGATGCTGCCCTCCTTGGCCCCTGGCTTGACGCCCAGCAACGCGCGCCGAACTTCGCGATGGGCCGACTTCGCTAAGTAACATTCGTGCACAAGAAATAGCCTTATTGAACTTTTATTGCTCAACCGATTGCGCTGCGCTGCGGCATCTGCTACGGTCGCCCTGCCTCAAACAGTGAGTCGGTAACCATGCTGGACAACATGCCCCGCGGCACGATCTGCATCGAAGATATCGAAATCGGCATGTCCCGGCACCTGATGAAAACCGTAACTGACCGGGATATCGAGCTTTTTGCCGAGGTGTCGACCGACCGAAACCCCGTCCACCTGGATGAAGCTTACGCCCAGGACACCATCTTTGCCGGCCGGATCGCGCATGGCATGTTAACGGCGGGCCTGATCTCTGCCGTGATCGGCGAACAGCTTCCCGGCCATGGCACGGTCTACCTTGGCCAGTCCTTGCGCTTCATGGCCCCCGTCCGCCCCGGCGATACAGTCCGGGCCGAGGTGACGGTGACCGCGATTGACCACGGGAAACGCCGGGTGACCCTTGAAACCAACTGCGCAGTCGGTAAAACCGTGGTCTTGAAGGGTGAAGCGCTGGTTCTGGCGCCCAGCCGCAAGTTCGACTGACGGGCACGCGCCCCAAAAGGGCGGGATGCTGCAGCATTATCATTGGCTTGGGCTTGATCCTGCCACGCGTGGGGCATCGGTTGCCATGGGCAATTTCGACGGGCTCCACCTTGGCCATCAGGCGGTGATCGACCTTGCCCGCGGCCCAGCGCCGCTGGGAATCGTCACGTTTGAACCGCACCCCAGGCAATACTTCAACCCCGACGCCCCCCCCTTCCGCCTGATGAACGCCCAAGCCCGCGCCAACCGCCTGGCCCGGTTGGGGGTGGACCACCTTTACCAATTGCCCTTTGACGCCACCCTTGCAGGCCTGACGGCCGAGCGTTCGTGGATCAGGTCCTGCACCACGGCCTTGGCGTGTCCCATGTCGTGGTCGGCGCGGATTTCTGCTTTGGCAAGGGCCGCAAAGGTACTGCTGCTGACCTCACAAGCCTTTGCCAGCAAAGGAATATCCGCACCACCATCTCCCCCCCTGATAACCCATGATCTGGCCGAGATTTCGTCCACCAACATCCGCCGCGCCTTAACCGAAGGCCGCCCCCGCGACGCCGCCAGCATGCTGGGCCACTGGCACCGGATCGAAGGTGAGGTGATCCACGGCGAAAAGCGCGGGCGCGAACTGGGTTACCCCACCGCAAACATGTCCCTCGCCGGCCTCCACCTGCCGCGCTTTGGGGTCTATGCCGTCCTGGTCGACATTCTGACTGGCCCGCAAATGGGCAGCCATCACGGCGTGGCCAGCCTTGGCGTGCGCCCGATGTTCGGGGTGAACACGCCCAACCTTGAAACCTTCCTCTTTGATTTCAAAGGTGATCTTTACGGCCAGCACCTTTCCATCGCGCTGGTCGACTATCTTCGGCCCGAACTGAAGTTTAACGGCCTTCCCGCCCTCATCACCCAGATGGACGCCGACAGCGCCGCCGCCCGTGGCATCCTGTCCAAACTATGACCCCTTCCCTTTTCCCCAGCGCCACAGCACCTTGACGCGATGGAAAAGCTGCGCCCCCGGTTCTGGGAAACTGTCCCCCTTGCCAAGATGACCCGCGCCGAGTGGGAGGCGCTGTGTGACGGCTGCGGTAAGTGTTGCCTTAACAAGCTGGAGTATGAGGACACCGGTGAGGTGGCCTATACCCGCGTTGCCTGTCGCCTCTTGGACGGCGATACCTGCCAGTGCATGGACTATCCCAACCGCAAGCTGCACGTGCCGGAATGCGTGGTCCTGACACCAAAGACCCTGCCGAAGATTGCCTATTGGATGCCCTCAACCTGCGCGTACAAGCTGCTCTTTCACAAGAAAAAACTGCCTGACTGGCACCCCTTGCTGACTGGCGATCCGGACAGCCCCGTCAAGGCGGGGGAATCGGTGCGCGGGATCACGATCTCGGAAAATGAGGTCGATGAAGACGACTGGGAAGACTACCTGATCGAGGAAAAACCCTGATGCGTTTTGCGTCTGACAACACTTCGGGGGCAGCACCCGAAGTCATGGCCGCCGTCCTCAAGGCGAATGAGGGGTATGACCGGTCCTACGGTGCCGATGCCGCGATGGGCCGGGTAACGGCCTTGGTGCGCAAAATCTTTGAGGCCCCCGAGGCGGTCGTGCATCTGGCGGCCACGGGCACGGCGGCAAACGCCCTTGCGATTGCCACACATTGCCAGCCCTGGGGCGCGGTCTTCTGCCACGCCCATGCCCATGTCGCCGAAGACGAGTGCAACGCGCCCGAGTTTTACTCCGGGGCAAAGCTGGTGCTGGTCCCCGGTGACCATGGCAAGATGACGGTGGAAACCCTGTCCAGCAGCCTTGCCCGCACCGGGGAATCAGGCGTCCATGGCGTGCAGCGCGGCATGCTGACCCTGACCAACGTGACCGAGGCAGGGACGGTGTATTCTGTGCCTGAAATCAACGCTTTGTCGGCCTTGGCCAAGACTTACGGCCTGCCTTGCCACCTTGACGGCGCGCGTTTTGCGAATGCGCTGGTGACAACCAATGCCACCCCGGCCGAAATGACATGGAAGGCCGGGATCGACGTCCTGTCGCTTGGTGGTACCAAGAATGGCTGCCTGGGTGTGGAGGCTGTCGTCCTCTTTGACCCCGCCAGAGCCTGGGAGTTCGAGCTGCGCCGCAAGCGGGGCGGGCATCTTTGGTCCAAGAACCGCTTCCTGTCGGCGCAGATGGAGGCTTATCTGACCGATGGTCTCTGGCTGCGCCTTGCGGCCCATGCCAATGCCATGGGCCAGCGGCTGGCCGATGGGCTGGCGCAAAAGGGGGCCAGCCAGCGCCATCCTGTGCAGGCCAACATGCAGTTCCCCGAATGGACCGAAGGCACCCATGCCCGGCTGGAAGCCGCCGGGGCCGCCTACTACCGCTTCCCAGCCCCCCCGGGGCGCGAAGCCGCGCGGCTGGTCACCAGCTGGTCCACCACGGCAACCGATGTGGACCAGTTCCTGAATGCGTTCTGACCTCTCCAGCCGCGTGGCAATGCTGCGCCCGCAGCAATAAATTCGGAGTTCGATGGAAGCATCGGTTTGCAACTCCATGGCTGGGTGGTAAGCGAGGGCACCGTCACGAATCCGTCACCCGGAGGCCAAATGCCCGCTGTCACCGAACCGAAGCTGATCGCCGGGAATGCCAACCTCCCCCTCGCCAAGTCATCGCCCGCCGCATGTCGATGCACCGTGGGATGAGCGTAAACCTCGTGGATGCCCGGGTGGAACGCTTCAACGACCAGGAGATTTTCGTCGAGGTGTTCGAGAATGTCCGGGGCGAAGACATGTATGTCATCCAGCCCACCTCGAACCCGTCGAACGACAACCTGATGGAACTTCTCATCATGACCGACGCGCTGCGCCGGTCTTCGGCCAGCCGCATCACCGCGGTGATCCCCTACTTCGGCTATGCCCGCCAGGATCGCCGCGCCAAGGCCCGCACCCCGATCACCGCCAAGCTGGTGGCCAACATGATCGAAACCGCCGGGATTGACCGGGTCTTGACGCTGGACTTGCATGCCGCCCAAATCCAGGGCTTCTTCGACATCCCGGTGGACAACCTTTACGCCGCCCCGGTCTTTGCGCTGGATATCGAGCATCACTTCAAAGGGCAGATGGATGACATCATGATCGTCTCGCCCGACGTCGGCGGTGTGGCCCGCGCGCGCGAACTGGCCAAGCGGATCAACGCCCCCCTCGCCATCGTTGACAAACGCCGCGAAAAGGCGGGCGAAATTGCCGAAATGACCGTGATCGGTGACGTGAAGGGCCGCAAATGTATCATCGTCGATGACATCTGTGATACGGCAGGCACCCTGTGCAAAGCGGCTGAGACGCTGATGGAGGCAGGCGCGGTTGAGGTGCACAGCTACATCACCCATGGCGTCCTGAGCGGCCCGGCCGTGGAACGGGTGGCGAAATCGGTGATGAAGTCGCTGGTGATCACCGACAGCATCGAACAAGGCGAAAAGGTCCGCGCCGCGCCAAACATCCGCGTCGTCCCCACCGCGCCGATGTTCGCGCAGGCCATCCTGAACATCTGGGGCGGCATGTCCGTTTCCAGCCTGTTTGAGACGGATACCCTGGTCCCGATCTATGAGGGTCTTTATCAGCGCAGCTGACACAGAATTGGGCGCGTCTTGCCCCAGTCCCAGCACAATGCGCAGGTAGAAGCCTGACTGTTGCGATAACGGCGTCGCTGCGGCCCGGAGTGGATCAGGTGCAGACCAGCAGCAAGGCAGACCAGACGTGGCGGGGCGCTCTTGTGCTTCTGCCAGCCGAACGCGGGATGCTGGCCGTGATCTGCGGCTTCGGCGTGGCGGCGGTGTTCCTGACCCAGGCCCTTGGGCGCGAGGTGAACTGGCCGCCATTTCTGGCCGGATTTTTCGGCACGCTTGGCCTGATGGCCATCGGTGCCTATGTGCGCAGCAGAAAAGACACGCCCCGTCTCGCCTTGGCGCTGATCGGGGTTGCGATCTTTATGGGCTTCACGGCCGTGTCGTCGCTGTTCATCTTCACCCTCTTTCCCTTGCCACGCCCGCTGATTGACCCCTGGCTCACCCGGGTGGACGCCTTGCTTGGCTATCACTGGCCAAGCTTCGTTCAGGCGCTGGCCGCCTATCCCGGCTTTGCGCAAGCGCTTGGCCTCCTCTACCACTCCTCCCTGCCGCAGATTGTGCTGACCATCTGCCTTCTCGCTGCCCTTGGCCGCACTCTTGTCCTGCACCGCTTTCTAGCCGTTGGTATCCTGACCCTTGTCGCTGCCGTGGCGATCTGGTGGGTGTTTCCCAGCATCGGCCCCTCAGGCTTCTTTGCGATCCCCGAGGACGTACGCCTGGCGACCGGGCTCTACTTTGACAGCGACTATGGCGCCTACCTGCGCCAGTTGGTCGAGACCGGCCCCACCCGGATCAGCCCCGAGGTGATGACCGGCGTTGTCGCCTTCCCGTCCTATCACATGGTCATGGCCTGCATGGTGGTCTGGTATACGCGCGGCACGCTTCTGTTCCTGCCAGCCCTTGTGGCCAATGCGCTGATGATCCCCGCTACCCTGTCCCATGGTGGGCACCACCTGATTGACCTTGTGGCAGGCGTGGCCGTGTTCGCGGGTTGCACGTTCCTTGCCACGCGGATCATCCGGGGCTGACTTCCGCCTCAGGCAACGTCCCACTCATCCTCGCCCCGCGTGGGGCCGATGGCCATCCAGTCGGCCCGGATGCGGGCAATGCGGCTGTCTGACCAGGTGCGAAACACGATCTCGAATCCATCGCTGGTGATGTTCTCGGCCGAAATGTCGATGCGTGAGTTTGCGGCATGGTCAATATCCCACATCGACACGCTGACCATCACGGCGGGCGGCTTCAGAAACCCCTCGGGGAAGTCTTGCCGCTGACGCACTTCGCGCGGGCCAGAGCCTGTCCACATAGGGCCATCATGCGCAAAATCCGAAAATAGGATGCGCTGGCCCTGCTGCACCCCCACCACACCTGACAGACGCTTCATGCCTTCTCCACCCATTCCCACGGGTAGTCTGCCCCAAACTCGGCGAAAGCGGGTAGAAAAACGTAAAGGGCCCCGGCAGTGGCGGGGCCCTTTACAATGGACTGTCAACAGGTTGCGATCAAAGGCCGGTGGCGGCGCGCATTGCGTTCAGATCGGCCACAGCCTTGTCAGCTGCGTCTTTGTCCGGGTTCACCGCCGCTGCCTCACAGGCATCGGCCACCAGCGCATCCAGCTTGGCGGGCGTCAGTTCATCCAGCGGCACGGCCTGTTCGGCCAGCACCGACACGCCTGCGGCACCAATCTCGGCAAAGCCGCCGGTCACGACATAGGCTTTCGTCCCTTCCGCCCCGACCACGCGCAAAACGCCCGGGCGAAGCGAGGTGATGGTGGGCGTATGCCCGGACATCGCCGTCATGTCCCCCGCAACTGCGGGGATCTGCACCTCGGTCGCCGCGAAGGACGCAAGGCGCCGTTCGGGGCTGACCAGGTCAAACTGCAGGGAGGCTGCCATGATGCCCCCTTACGCCGCCGCTGCCGCAAGTTTGGCAGCCTTGGCTTTCACTTCCTCGATGTCGCCAACCATGTAGAAGGCGGCTTCGGGCAGGTGGTCATATTCACCGGCAACCACGGCCTTGAAGCTGGCGATGGTCTTTTCCAGCGGCACCTGCACACCCGGGGACCCAGTAAACACCTGCGCCACGTCGAAGGGCTGCGACAGGAAGCGCTGGATCTTCCGGGCGCGGGCCACGGTCAGCTTGTCCTCTTCGCTCAGTTCATCCATGCCAAGGATGGCAATGATGTCCTGCAGCGACTTGTAGCGCTGAAGCATCCCCTGAACAGAACGGGCCACGTCATAGTGCTCTTGCCCCACAACCAGCGGGTCAAGGATACGGCTGGTCGAGTCCAGCGGGTCCACGGCTGGGTAGATCCCAAGCTCCGAGATCGCGCGCGACAGAACGGTCGTAGCGTCAAGGTGGGCGAAGGACGTCGCAGGCGCGGGGTCGGTAAGGTCGTCGGCCGGAACGTAGATAGCCTGGACCGAGGTGATCGAGCCCGCCTTGGTCGAGGTGATGCGTTCCTGCAAGGCACCCATGTCGGTGGCCAGCGTCGGCTGGTAGCCCACGGCCGAAGGGATACGGCCAAGGAGAGCCGACACTTCCGAACCCGCCTGGGTAAAGCGGAAGATGTTGTCGACGAAGAACAGAACGTCGGTGCCCGACTGGTCGCGGAACTGTTCCGCGATGGTCAGACCGGTCAGCGCCACGCGGGCGCGGGCGCCTGGCGGTTCGTTCATCTGGCCGTAGACCAGCGCCACTTTGGACTTGGTCAGGTCGTCGATGTTGATGACGCCGGATTCGATGAATTCGTGGTAAAGGTCGTTCCCCTCACGGGTCCGTTCCCCAACGCCCGCAAAGACGGAATAGCCGGAGTGCACCTTGGCGATGTTGTTGATCAGTTCCTGGATCAGAACCGTCTTGCCCACGCCTGCGCCGCCGAAAAGACCGATCTTGCCGCCCTTGGAATAGGGGGCCAGAAGGTCGATCACCTTGATGCCCGTGACCAGGATCAGCGCGTCGGTTGCCTGTTCGCTGAACTCGGGTGCCGGCTGGTGGATAGCGCGCTTGGCGGTGTGGTCCACCGGGCCCTTTTCGTCGATCGGGTCACCGATGACGTTCAGGATGCGGCCCAGCGTGCCGTCACCCACCGGAACCGAGATCGGGGCTCCAAGGTCAGTGACCGGCGCGCCGCGGACCAGACCTTCGGTGGCGTCCATCGCGATGCAGCGCACGGTGCTTTCGCCCAGGTGCTGCGCCACTTCCAGAACCAGCCGCTTGTCGTTGTTCACGGTTTCAAGCGCGTTCAGAATTGCGGGAAGCGCGCCATCGAATTGCACGTCGACGACGGCACCGATGACCTGCGTCACCTTGCCCGCAGCAGTGGCGGCGGCAGTGGAAACTTTGGCGGCTCTTGCCATGGTCTTTTACTCCGGTTTCGTCAGAGCGCCTCGGCGCCCGAAATGATTTCGATGAGTTCCTTGGTGATCGCGGCTTGACGGCTCCGGTTGTACTGGATCGTCAGCTTGTTGATCATGTCGCCGGCGTTGCGGGTCGCGTTGTCCATCGCGGACATCCGCGCGCCCTGTTCGCTGGCGCCGTTTCCAAAAGGGCGGTGAAGATCTGGGTGGCGACGCCGCGCGGCAGAAGATCGGCCAGGATCGCCTCTTCCGAGGGTTCGTAATCATACAGCGCCGAGGTGCTGACAGCTTCGAACTTGGCCGGGATCACCTGCTGCATCGTCGGGATCTGGCTGATCACCGACTGGAAGCGGTTGTAGAAGATCGTGACGACATCAGCCTCATCGGCCTCAAACGCCGCCATGACTTCGCGGGCCACGCCCTGCGCGTTGGCATAGCCCACGCGCTTGACGTCGCTCAGATCGACATGGCCGACAAAGGTCTGCGCCCAGTCGCGCTTCAACTGTTCGCGGCCCTTCTTGCCGACGGTCAGGATCTTGACCGTCTTGCCCTGCGCAACCAGCTCATTGGCGCGCAGGCGGGCCAGCTTGACGATGGAGGAGTTGAAGCCGCCGCAGAGGCCGCGTTCGCTGGTCATGACGACCAGAAGGTGCACCTGATCGCGGCCGTTTCCGGCCAGCAGTTTCGGCGCGCCAGCCCCCGTGCCCACGCCCGACGCAAGGGCGGAC
>JAAUPC010000042.1 GCA_012036325.1 Paracoccaceae bacterium | reverse complement strand
GGGGGCTGCATCTGCCAGGTCCAAAGCGGCCAAATCCCAGCCTTGCGCCAGCTGCCCCGGCTCTGCCAGCCCGGCATGCGGGTCTTCCGGCGCCTCCCGCGCCATCGCCACGGCACGCTCTGCCAAAGCGGTGATCGTCGCGGCTGAGGTGTCAGAGGCCGAAACACAAGCCTGCCGCCGCCCCATCAGGACGCGCAGCCCGATCTCAACCCCTTCAGACCGTTCGGCCTGCTCCAGCGCGCCTTTGCGGATTTCGATAGACACCGCCGTGCCATCCACCGCAAGCGCATCGGCACTTTCGGCCCCGGCCTTGCCGGCGGCCTCCAGAAGGGCGGCAGTCAGATCGGAAAGGCTGGCGGTCATGGCTCGTCCCCTTGGGTTCCTCGTTGAGGTAGCCCTGCCCACCGGCCAGTGCAAGGGCGACCGGCCATCCGGAACGGACGCCGCCTTTGCGCCCCGGGGCTACTTCAGTTTCTGGCCATTGGCGTAAAACCCGCCGTCCTTGAACTCGATCACCGAGGTCAATTCATCCGCGCCCGCTCCGGGTCGGGCCAAAAGGCCCAACATCATTCGCGGCATCAACGCCTCATCCGCCGGCAAAAGGCCCATGTCGATCAGATTGTCGATCAGCCCGTTCGCCCCCTTGATCGTGATGCTCACGCTGCCAGACGGCGCTGGCACACCGTCAAAAGTCACCAGATCGTCATTGTCAAACGTCAGCGCGCCCGTCGCCCCGACTTCGACCCCGACCGCTTTTGCCAGAACCTCTCGCAGGGTCAGCGAGATCAGCTTGCCGGGCGGCTGCGCGCCGTCCTTTTGCACGGCGGGATCCATGATGTCCTGATCCCAGTAGCCCGTCCCGGAGACGTCCAGAACAAAACTTGCCGGACCGCGCGACAGAATGGCCGCCGGATCGACAAGGGCCCAGATGTCTTCGGATACGGTCAGGTCAACCAGCTTGGTCACCATTGAAAAGTCTTGCGGCTGGTCAGACTTTGACACCGGCATCAAGAAGCTGACCGCGCTTTCGGCAAAGCTCACCGCCACTTCCGGGAAAGGGATTTCCGGGCCAGAGGCGGTGAAAGCACCCCCGGTGACGCCGGTGCTGTAGGCCGTCTTCGTTTTGTCCAAGGTCAGATCAAAACTGCCCCCCGTCAGGCTGCCCGCCAGCTTTACCGGACCTGTCGCCTCAACAACGTCAACGTTCAGGGTCATAGCGCCGAAGCTGAGGCTGCTTTGCGTCATGAAGCCCGCGTTCAGGGCTTCAGCCATGTTTTCCATGATCTCGACCCCAAGGAAATTGCCCTTGGTGGACCCGGCAAGATCGGCAAGGGACAGGGTCACCGTCCCCTCACCTCCGCCGTCCAGGCCTTTTCCGGACAGGGAAAGCGCCATGCCCTTGGCCGCAAAGGTGCTGTCCAGCGTGGTCGCCTCACCTTTGGTCAGCACGACATAGCTGGCCGTCATGTCGGTCAGCATCAGATCGGCCTCGGTCTCAAGCGGCTGGCCGCCGGGGCCGGTCCCCTCGTCCAGCGTGATCGACACCTGGGGTGCCACAACAGCATAGTTGGTTTCCGTGGCACTGCCCCCCGCCGTGACCACCGTGCCCGGCTGCGTGACGGTCAGTTTCAGCGCGGTCGGCCCTTCGCCATCATCCGGAAAGGCGAGTGTCATCGGATAGCTGTCAGCCATGGTGACGGAAACCGTGCCATCGCCATTGTCCGTGAAGGTCAGCCTGTCCATGCTGGCCGAAAAGCTGCCGCCCAGCGTATCGGTATAGGTCAGGACAAGGCCTGAGACGACAAGGCTGTCCCCGGTCTGCGTGGCGTCGTCAAAGGTCAGATCCTGCCCGGCGGCGGTGGCCAGACCCTGCCAGCTTTGCCACACCTCTTCCGGCGTGACGTCGGCCCAGGCGACAGGGGCGGAAAGACCAAGCGCCACGGCGGTTGTGCAGGACAGACAGCGGATCATGGCGCTATTCCTTTCGGGTTGAACAAGGTGCGGCATCCTTTCTATCACCCGTGCGGGCGTCAAGGACATCCACGGGCGCGGCGGGTCTGGAATTCATGGCATTGGGGGAATGATGATCAAGGTTGAAGACCATGGCGCCTGCCGGATCCTGCGGCTGGCGCGACCCGAAAAGGCCAATGCGCTGACGGCCGCCATGCTGCAGGACCTCTCCCACTCCATCGCAAGCGCGGCCGCCGCTGGCGCGAAGGTGTTGGTCCTGACCGGCGAAGGCCGCGTCTTTTCCGCCGGTGCCGACCTTGAGGAGATGGCCACCGGCCTTGGTACCAACCCCATCTGGGAAGAGGTGACGCAAGCCCTCGCCAGCTTTCCCGGCCTGACCATCGCCGCCCTGAACGGCACATTGGCGGGTGGGGCCACGGGACTGGCGTTGGCCTGCGATATCCGGATTTCCGTGCCCGGGGCGCAGTTCTTCTACCCCGTCATGCGGCTGGGCTATCTGCCGCAACCGTCCGACCCCGCCCGCCTGACCGCTCTTGTCGGCCCGGGCCGGGCGCGGATGATCCTGCTGGCGGGGCAAAGGATCACCGCGGATGAGGCGCTGACCTGGGGCCTGATTGACCGGATCGTCCCGCCCGACAGTCTGATCGACAGCGCAATCGCCCTTGCAGCCGATGCCTTGGCAGCCGATCAAGGCCATGTGGCAGCGCTGGTGCGCCTGACGCGGGGGACAATCCATGACCAACAGCTATGACACCGGGCGGCTGAACCTGCCCTTCGTCGGCATCTCGACCTTCGGGAAGAACCCCTACCAACCGGACTGGGGCAAGATCGACGCCGATTTCGCCATCCTCGGCGCGCCTTTCGACTTTGGCACCCAGTGGCGGGCCGGGGCGCGGTTCGGGCCTCGCGGCATCCGTGAGGCGTCCACCCTCTTTTCCTTCGGCCACGCCGGGGCTTATGACCATGAGGACGACGTGACCTACCTGGCAGGCGTCCGCATCGTCGACATCGGCGATGCTGATATCGTCCACACCGACACCGAAACCAGCCATGCCAATATTGAGGCTGGCGTGCGCGCCATCCTGGCCGCAGGGGCCGTGCCTGTGGTGCTTGGGGGCGACCATTCGATCAACATCCCCTGCATCCGCGCCTTCACCGGGCGGCCCCTCCACATCGTCCAGATCGACGCGCATCTCGATTTCGTCGATGTCCGCCACGGGGTGCGCCACGGCCACGGCAACCCGATGCGCCGCGCCGCCGAACAAGACCATGTCACCGGCCTGTCCCAGCTTGGCATCCGCAATGTCAGCTCTACCGCCAAGGACGGCTATGATGCCGCCCGCGCCATGGGGTCAGACATCCTTTCCGTCCGCCAGATCCGCAAGCTGGGGGTCGAGGGCACGCTGGCGCGCATCCCCAAGGGCGTTGACTATTACCTGACGCTGGATATCGACGGTTTCGACCCCTCAATCGCGCCGGGCACCGGCACGCCGTCGCACGGCGGGTTCCTCTATTATGAGGTGCTGGAGCTGATCGATGGCCTGACGAAACAAGGCAACATCATCGGGATCGACCTGGTCGAAGTCGCCCCCGACTATGACCACACCGGCACGACCACGATCCTTGCCGCGCAGATCCTCCTGAACACCCTCGGGCGCATCGCCCATAACCGGAGGTAAGGCGTGGACCAGCTGCATACCTGGCTTCAGACGGCCACGGATAAAGCGCTTGGCTGGCTGACCTCGCCCGCCGCGCTGATGCAGCTTGGCCTCTTGATTGTCGCCTATCTTGCCGCCCGCCTGCTCTCGCACCGCCTGTCGCCGGTGATCAACCGCACCCTGACCCCGAAACCCGAGGCGACGCATATCCTCGCCCGCCTGCGCCGCTTTGCGTTGCAGTTCCTGCCCCTTCTGCTGCCGCTTCTGGCCTATGCCCTCACGGCGGTGGGCGAGGGCCTGACCCGCGCAACCTTCGGCCAAGGTGAGGTGATCGCCTTCGGCAAGCGTGTCTTCCTGCTGCTGGCCGCCGTGGCGCTGGTCCGCAAGGTGCTGCCGCCCGGGTTTCTAAAGCTGATGGGCCGGTATGTCTTGCTGCCCGTCATGGCGCTGCACGCCCTGGGCCTTCTGGACGAGGCGACCGCCCGGCTGGACGCGGCCCAGGTCAACCTTGGCAACATCCAGTTCACCGCGCTGTCGCTGATCCGCGGGGCCATCGCCGGGGCGCTTCTCTTCTGGCTGGGGGCCTGGTCCAACCGCCAATCCGCAGGCTACATCAAGGCGCAACCCGACCTGCGCCCCGCCACGCGAGAGCTTGCGATCAAAGCCAGCGAAGTCGCCATCTTCGGCGCGGCCTTCCTTCTTCTCATGTCGATCATGGGGATCGACCTGACCGCCGTCGCCGTCCTTGGCGGTGCCTTGGGTGTCGGGATCGGCCTTGGCCTGCAACAGATCGCCGCGAACTTCGTCTCTGGCATCATCCTGCTTCTGGAAGGGCAAACCACCGTTGGCGATTATGTTGAACTCGACGGCGGCGAAAAGGGCACCATTGTCAAGATGACCGCCCGCGCCTGCGTGCTGGAAACTTTTGACGGCAAGTGGATCGTCGTCCCGAACGAACATTTCATCACCACCCGCGTGGTCAACTACTCCGACCAAGGCAGTGCCAACCGCTATGAGGCGCTGTTTTCCGTCAGCTATGAAACCGATATCAACCTGGTCCCCGGTATCATCGAGGCGGCGGTGGGAAAACTTCCCTTCGTCCTGCAATCCCCCGACGGACCCGACTGCGAACTGCGCGGTTTTGGCGAGAGTAGTGTCGATTTCGCCGTCGAATACTGGGTGGCAGGCATTGATGACGGGAAGAACAAATACGGCTCTCCGGTCCTCTTCGCCGTCTGGAACGCGCTGAAAGACGCGGGAATTGAGATGCCCTATCCCCACCGCGTCATCGAACTGCGCAATGCACCCTGAGGCGCTGGTCATCGGCGCAGGCCCCGCCGGGCTGATGGCGGCGGAAGAGCTGGCCAAGGCAGGCCAGCGCGTGGTGGTCTGCGAAGGCAAACCCTCCATCGGGCGCAAGTTTCTGATGGCCGGAAAGTCCGGGCTGAACGTCACCAAGGACGAACCGCTGGCCGATTTCGTCACCCGCTACGACGCCCCGCAGCTGCGCCCGATGCTGGAAGCGTTCGGCCCGCGTGAGGTGCACATCTGGTGTCGCGCTCTTGGGCAAGAGGTGTTCACCGGCTCCTCCGGGCGGGTCTTTCCCGTGGCGATGAAAGCCTCGCCGCTCCTTCGCGCCTGGGCTGAACGTCTGGGCCAAGACGGTGTTGAGCTTCGGACGCGCTGGCGCTGGACCGGGTTCGATGGCGCAGGTTTTCGCTTTGACACGCCGGAGGGCGCGCAGGTGTTGACGCCACGGGTTACGGTGCTGGCGCTTGGCGGGGCAAGTTGGCAGCGGCTGGGGTCAGATGCGGCCTGGGTGCCGTGGCTAAAGGCAAAGGGGGTGGATGTCGCCCCTTGGAAACCCGCGAACATGGGGTTCCGCGTCAACTGGTCCGCAAAGATGGCCGCCTTCTTTGGCCAACCGATCAAAGGCGTGACGCTTATTGCCGGCCCGCGCCGGGAACGCGGGGAATGCGTGATCTCCGAACGCGGCCTGGAGGGTGGCGGCATCTACGCGGTCAGCCGCGACCTGCGCGAAGGGGCCACTCTCGCGCTTGATCTGCTGCCGGACCTGACCGCCGCTGAGATCACCGCCCGCCTTGCCCGAATGAAGCCCTCCGAAAGCACGGTCAACCGCCTGCGCAAGCTTGGGCTGTCAAAAACCTCGGTCGCGCTGGTGATGGAGTTTGCCCGCACCGCCCCCTTTGACCATCTGAAGCACCTTCCCATCCCGCTGCAGGGCCCCCGCCCGCTGGATGAGGCGATTTCCGTTGCTGGCGGGGTGGAATGGTCGTCGATGACCCCAGACCTTGAACTGAAGGCCCTGCCCGGCACCTTCGTCTGCGGCGAGATGCTGGATTGGGAAGCGCCAACCGGTGGCTACCTGCTGACGGCGTCCTGGGCAACGGGCCGCTGGGCCGGGCAGTCAGCCGCCCGCTTCGTGCAGCGCCTCTAGCCATGGCAGCGCCTCATCCACCAGAATGTCGATGGTCCGCGCCAGTTGGGCGGGTTTCTCCAGCACGTCCAAAAAGGCCAGCCGCCCGGGGTCTTCCCCGCCGCCACCGCCGAAACGTTCCAGCGTGATCTCGCCGTCATCGTCCCAATCGGGGTGATCCGGCGCCTCGCCCTCGGGCGTCAGGAACCGCAGCACGATCTGCACCTCCCAGCCATAACGGCTGCGCTGCAGATGGACTGCCGACTTCCCGAGGGAGGAGATTTTCGTCCAGGTACTGCCCTTCAAGCCATATCCCAATGGCACAAGCGCGGCCTCAAGGGCTCTGACGATGGCCTGATACGCTTCCTCTCGCCGTTCGGGAAAGGCCGGATCATGCGCGGCGGCATATTTTCGGGCGGCGAGGTCTTCGTCTTCCACGTCAGACATCGCATCCCCCGATCAGGCCGACAAACCACCCGCAAGATCCGGCACATCCAGCGCGCTGAACCCGTAATGCCGCAGCCAGCGCAAGTCCGCCTCAAAGAAGGCGCGCAGGTCGGGGATGCCGTATTTCAGCATGGCAATCCGGTCGATCCCCATGCCAAAGGCAAAACCCTGCCACTGGGTCGGGTCCACCCCCGCCGCCTGCAGCACCTTTGGGTGCACCATGCCCGAGCCAAGGATTTCCATCCACTTGTCGCCTTCGCCGATCTTCAGCTGCCCGCCGACGTTGGAATAACGGATGTCCACCTCGGCACTGGGTTCGGTGAAGGGGAAGTGGCTGGCGCGGAACCGCAATTCCACCTTGTCCACCTCAAAGAAGGCGCGGCAGAACTCCTCCAGCGTCCATTTCAGGTTGGCCATGCTGATCGCGCGGTCAATCGCCAGCCCTTCGACCTGATGGAACATCGGCGTGTGGGTCTGGTCCATGTCCATCCGGTAGACGCGGCCCGGCGCAATCACCCGGATCGGCGCGCCCTGCGCCATCATCGCGCGGATCTGCACCGGGCTGGTGTGGGTGCGCAGCACATGGGGCGGGCGGTTGTCCCCTGCATCGCGGTGCATGAAGAACGTGTCATGTTCCTGCCGCGCGGGGTGTTCCGGCGGGATGTTCAGCGCATCAAAGTTGTACCAGTCGCTTTCGACCTGCGGCCCTTCGGCCACGGAAAACCCCATGTCGGCGAAGATGGCGGTCAGTTCCTCCATCACCTGGCTGACCGGGTGGATCGTGCCACGCGGACGGGGACGCCCGGGCAGCGTCACATCCAGCCATTCGGCCTTCAGCCGCTCATCCAGCGCTGCATCGCCCAGCGCGGTCTTGCGGGCGCGCAGCGCGGCGTCAATCTCATCCTTCAGCACGTTCAGGCTGGCCCCGGCGGATTTGCGCGCCTCAGGCTCCATCTTGCCCAAGGTCGCCATCAACGCGCTGATTTCGCCCTTCTTGCCAAGGGCGGCAAGGCGCACCTCTTCCAGACCCGCCTCATCGCTCGCGCCGGTGACGGCGGCAAGATACTTGGCCCGTAGCGTGTCGATCCCGTCCATCTGACGTCTCCTGAAGGTCGGCGTTGTGCTACCGGGGAAGGCCCCGCGATGCAAGGGTTGGACCTAGAAGATGGACCTGCGCCCCCGTACTTCCAGCATCCGGCGCGACCCGGTCACCTTGCCATTGGTCGCAGTGATGGCGATCGGCGCGTCCCGCAGCCGCTTTTCAATGATGACGAGTGAATCATGGAACCGAATCCCCCCGATCTCCCGTGCAAGGGGGTGGAGGGGGAAGGCCGCATCATCCTCGGTATACCAGGAATGCATCTGGTCAATCAGGTCCTTCGCGAATTCGATGAAGCTGGCCGGGTTGCGATGCCCGCCGCCAAAGCCGGGCCAATAGCTCGTATGGGTATCCTCAACGATATACAGCCCGCGGTCGCGCAATCCGGGCCAGAGATGGCGAAAGCTGGTGATCTGCTGGTGCATCTTGTGGCCACCATCATCGACGATCAGGTCAAAAGGGCCATGTTCGGCTCTGATCCGGTCCAGAAAGGCCGGGTCGGACTGATCGCCGATCTCGACCCTTGTGCCGGGCAGTTCCAGCACCTTGCAGGCCGGATCGATGTCCAGAAACGTCAGCCGCGCGGCAGATCCGAAGAAGCCTTGCCACATCGGCATCGACCCGCCCTTGTAAATCCCGATCTCAAGAAACCGCAGGTTCCGCCCCTGCCACGGGGCCAGCACTTCATCATAGATCGGCAGGTAATGCGCCATCTTGAACAGCGTGCGGTCACCCGTGCGGGCGGGATAGTCCTGAAAATAGCGCATGGCGGCAGTCCGGTTTGGGATCGGTGCAAGTATGCAGGGATTGATCCGCCACGCCATCGGGTTTCGCTGGCCTTCTGGCTGGGCTAGGGTCACGTCGCTACGCAAAGGGGGGTGGAATGATCACGCGCCAGTTCAGCAACGGCGACGCCGCGTCCGAGGCAGTCTATTCCCCCTGCGAACGCTATCGTTATCTGCTGACCCGCGTCTGGGCACCGGGGCCGCGCGCCTTGTTCGTCATGCTGAACCCCTCGACCGCGACCGAGGTGCAGAATGACCCCACTGTCGAACGGTGTGAGCGGCGCGCAAGGGCGCTTGGCTTTGGCGCGTTCCGGGTGACCAACATCTTTGCCTTCCGCGCGACCGACCCGAAAGTGATGCGCGCGGTGGCCGATCCGGTCGGCCCCGGGAACGACGCCGCCATCGCTGAAAGTGCGGGTTGGGCCGATCAGGTGGTCTGCGCCTGGGGCAATCATGGCCTCCACCTCGGGCGTGGCCGCGCGGTTGAAGCGGTGCTGCGCGCCTCCGGCACACCGCTGTTCCATCTGGGACTGACCGGTCAGGACCAGCCACGCCACCCGCTTTACGTGGGCTACGACCAGCAGCCGCAGCTCTGGTAAGGCCCGGTCAGGCCGCCGACAGGCGGATATCGTCCAGCCGCACGGCGCTGCCTTGAACGGTCGCCACCGGGGCGCCGTTCAGCAGGATCGTGCTTTGTCCGCCATCTTCGCTGGTTTCCAGCGTCAGTTCCGGGTCAGGATGCGCATTGGGGTCATACATGATGATCAGCTGATCCCGGTCGGCGTCATAGTCCGAGATATGGGCAACGCCACCATCAGTCAGCCAGTCCTGCAGGACGAAGTCATCATCGCCTTCGCCGCCCGTGGCGTGGTCGCCCGCGCCCAGAACCAGCGAGTCATTGCCGTCGCCGCCATTCAGGAAGTCTTCGTTGAAATCGTCAACCTCGCCGTCGAGGCCAGACAGCCAGTCGTCCCCGGCATTGCCATCAAGGATGTCAGAACCGGCACCCCCGGCAAGCCGGTCATCGCCAAGACCGCCAGCCAGCCAGTCATTCCCGGTGCCGCCATCCAGCTGATCGTTCCCCTCACCGCCCAGGAGGGTATCAGCACCTTCGCCTCCCGCCAGGCCGTCCGCGCCGGAATGCCCAGCCATGGAATCATTTCCCGCGTTTCCGGTCAGGCTGTCATCGCCCGCCTGTCCTTCCAGCGTGTCATTGCCAAGCCCGCCGGTGATCGTGTCATCCCCGGTGCCGCCCCAGACGGCGTCATTGCCATCCCCGGCATCGATGCTGTCATCCCCGGCGCGGCCATCAATCAGGTCTGATCCCCCAAGGCCGCTGATCGCATCATGGCCAAGCCCGCCTGACAGCACTTCGGCTTGATCAGTGCCGATCAGGTCCAGATCTTCGGGGTCTTCTTCATCGTCAATATCATCGGACAGCGCAAAACCATCGGTTTCGGCGGGCGCGATTTCTTCATAGACGACGGGTTCAACCTCTTCCGCCGGATCCTCCTCTGCATTTTCCTTGTCGGAACCTGTATCCGGCGACATGACAGCATCGGCAGCAACCCCTGCCATCAGCACCCCGAAAAGACCCAGAAGCGTCAGCACCTCAGCACCCCTTGCACCCCGGCCACCCCTGGCCGTTAACCATGTTTTGCCGTTAACGATTTGAACGGTAACGGAAAACTCATGTTTTACATATCACAGACAAGCCTTCCAAAAAAGACGCCTCCATGTCCGCCGCATGGGATTCTTGTGTCAGGGTTAAGGGTCGGTGACCGCCAGCCTCGTTGAGATCAGGCTTCCCTTCCGCCCCGAATCCCCCTATACGCCCGCATCCGCACCGTTGCGGACACCTCCAAGGGCCTTGCTGGACGACATCCCGGCTTGCGCCATCCCTCAAGCCAAGGAGACCCCGATGTCGATCACGGTTGAAGAAAAAGCACGCCTTATCAAGGAATACGCCACCAAAGAGAACGACACCGGCTCGCCGGAAGTTCAGGTTGCGATCCTGTCGTCGCGCATCGCCACGCTGACGGAACACTTCAAGGGCCACAAGAAAGACAACCACTCGCGTCGTGGTCTTCTGATGATGGTCGCCCAGCGCCGCAAACTGCTCGACTACCTGAAAAAAACCAACGAAGAGCGGTATTCCACCCTCATCACCCGTCTCGGCCTGCGCCGCTAAGCGCCCGCCGGACCAGCCCTACAAACGCCCGCGCCCCCCAAAGGCGCGGGCGTTCCGCTTTTCCATGCCTTGAGAACCCCGCCCACCCCAGCCATATAGGTGCAAACGGAGGGTTCGATGGCCGAAGACAAATTCCCCGGCTGGCACGGAACCACGATCCTTGCGGTCCGGCGCGGCGGTGAAGTGGTCGTGGCGGGCGACGGCCAGGTTTCCCTGGGCCAGACCGTCATCAAGGGCACCGCCCGCAAGGTCCGCCGCCTCTCCCCCGGCGGCAAGGATGTGGTCTGCGGTTTCGCCGGGTCCACCGCCGACGCCTTCACCCTCTTGGAGCGGTTGGAGAAAAAACTTGAGGCCGCCCCCGGCCAGCTTGCCCGCGCCTGCGTTGACCTCGCCAAGGACTGGCGCATGGACAAATACCTGCGCAATTTGGAGGCGATGCTGATCGTGACCGATGGGCGTGACCTCTTCGTCATCACCGGCGCGGGTGACGTGCTTGAACCAGAACATGACATTGCCGCCATCGGCTCGGGCGGCAATTTCGCCCTTGCCGCTGCGCGTGGCCTGATGACCACCGACCTGCCCGCCGAAGACATCGCCCGCCGCGCCATGGCCATCGCGGCAGACATCTGCGTCTACACCAATGGCAACCTTACCGTGGAACGGATCACAGCATGAGCTTTACCTTCGAAGACCTGCGCGCTGCCGTCGCCTCGGGCGTCCTGACCGAGGCGCAGGCCGCCTCCGTCACCGCCCTTGCCAATGACCGCGCCGGCAAACGCGCCGCGATGCCGGCCGAGGATGAGCCCTTCGAATTCTTCCGTGGCTTCTCTGAAATATTCGTCTCCATCGGCCTTGTGATCCTTTTGGCCGGGATCTCGGCCATGCTGGCCTGGTTTGGCGGCGTGGCGCTGATGTCGGTCCTGCCCTTGATCTGCGCCGGGATCTGCTGGTGGTGGGCGGGCTATTTCACCCTGAAACGCCGGATGAACCTGCCATCCATGGTGCTTGCCACGGCCTTTGGCGGCGGCATCTACCTTTCGGCCATCACCATTCTGGGCCAGGCGGGCCTGTCGCTGCGCGCTGTGGTGGTGATTGCCTTCGTACTTGCAGCGCTTGGCATGGGCCTTTGGTATCGGCGGTTCCGGCTGCCCTTCTCGGCCTTCATCCTTGGGCTTTTTGTCTTGGGTGCCGTTTATACCCTGACCGCGTCGGTCGATGCGCTGGGCGGCTTCGTCGCGGGAAGCCGAGGCGGGATGGGTGGGCTTTTCGACCTGCGCGAAAGCCCGCAATTCGCTACGGCAACCTTGCTGTTCGGCATCGTCGTCTTCATCGCCGCCATGTGGTTTGACACGCGTGATCCCCACCGCCTTGGCCGCCATGCCGCCACGGCCTTCTGGCTGCACATGCTGGCCGCACCAGCGCTGGTGAACACCGTTGCGCTGACGCTTTACAACTCGGGCGGTGCCGGTGGGATCGGGCTCCTGATCGTGGCGCTGGTCATCATCACTGTCCTCGCCCTTGTAATCGACCGCCGCTCCTTCCTGACCGCCGCCATTGCCTACATTGCCCTGGTCCTGGCCTGGGTTGTCGGTGACACCGGCAACTTCGGCACCTGGACCTTCATCCTGATCGCGCTGGGCGGCCTGATCACCGCAATCGGCACCTGGTGGGTGCAACTGCGCGCCATCGTCATGCGCGTCCTGCCGAACTTCCCCGGCAAATCCCGCCTGCCGCCTTATGGATCGACCGAATGACCGACCTCACCCCGCGCGAAATCGTCTCGGAACTTGACCGTTTCATCATCGGCCAGGCCGATGCCAAGCGCGCTGTCGCCGTCGCCCTGCGCAACCGCTGGCGTAGAAAACGCCTCGGTGATGACCTGCGGGATGAGGTTTACCCCAAGAACATCCTGATGATCGGCCCCACCGGTGTCGGCAAGACCGAAATCAGCCGCCGACTTGCCAAGCTCGCGAAAGCGCCCTTCCTGAAGGTTGAGGCGACAAAGTTCACCGAGGTTGGCTATGTCGGCCGCGATGTTGACAGCATCATCCGCGACCTTGTCGATGTGGCGATGACCGACACTCGCGCGCAGATGCGCGATGATGTGAAGGCCCGCGCCCAAAAGGCCGCCGAGGACCGGGTGATCGAAGCCATCGCCGGCAAGGACGCCCGCGACCAGACGCGCGAGATGTTCCGCGCCAAGCTGAAGCGCGGCGAACTTGACGACACCCTGATTGATCTTGACGTCCCCGATACCCAGCCCATGCCGATGGGCTTTGGCATGCCAGGGATGGAAACCCAGATGCAGGGCCTGCAGGATCTGTTTAAGGCCTTCGGTGGCCGCACGACCGCCAAGCGCCTGACCGTCGCGCAAAGTTATGACATCCTGATCGGGCAAGAGGCTGACAAGCTTCTGGATGATGAGGCGGTGCGCACGGCAGCCCTTGAGGCCGTTCAGGAAAACGGCATCGTCTTCCTCGATGAGATCGACAAGATCTGCGCCCGGTCCGACGCGCGCGGCGCCGATGTCAGCCGCGAAGGCGTCCAGCGCGACCTGCTGCCGCTGATCGAGGGCACGACCGTTTCCACCAAGCACGGCCCGGTCAAGACCGACCATATCCTCTTCATCGCCTCGGGTGCCTTCCACATCGCCAAACCTTCGGACCTTCTGCCCGAGCTGCAGGGCCGCCTGCCGATCCGGGTGGAACTGCAACCCCTGACCGAAGCAGACTTTGTCCGCATCCTGACCGAGACGGACAATGCCCTCACCCGGCAATACACCGCCCTGATGGGAACCGAAGCGGTGACCGTCACCTTCACCCCCGACGGCATCGCCGCCCTGGCAAACATCGCCGCCGAGGTGAACCGCAGCATCGAAAACATCGGCGCCCGCAGGCTTTACACGGTGATGGAGCGTGTCTTCGAAGACCTCAGCTTCCACGCGCCAGACCGGGGCGGGCAAAGCGTCACCGTCGACGCCCAATTCGTCGAAACCAACCTCGGCGCGCTGGCCCGGTCAGCGGATATCTCGCGCTA
This sequence comes from Paracoccaceae bacterium, assembly GCA_012036325.1. GTDB lineage: Bacteria > Pseudomonadota > Alphaproteobacteria > Rhodobacterales > Rhodobacteraceae > Tabrizicola. Next base: position 1,443 of record JAAUPC010000042.1, on the reverse strand, counting down.
CGTCCTGTAACCCCGTAGGTCGGGCTTCAGACCAACTCCCTTCCAACAACCCATTTGCTCTTTTCCCAAATACTCCCGCCGGAGGCACCCGCCCTCAATACCAGGCGCGCCGCCCTCAATACCAGGCGCGCCGCCCCAAGCCAGGCGCGCCGCTGCGCGCAGGCGCCTCCTTTCCCCCTCCGTGAGGAAGGGCCGGGCCTGGGGGGCACCGGCAAAACAAAGTCCCTAACGCCCGGTAAACGTCCGCGATCAAACCATTGAAAGAAAACAAAAGTCCGGAACTGTCCACCGTGGACACTCCCCCTTTCCCGCCCCTCCGCAACCCGATACTCTTCCCCCACCGAAGGGGGAACGACAGTGACCGAAGACACCGTCACGCCAATGATGGCGCAGTATCTGGAGATCAAGGCCCAGAACCCCGGCGCCCTCCTCTTCTACCGGATGGGCGACTTTTATGAGATGTTCTTCGACGACGCCGTCGCCGCAGCCGCAGCCCTCGACATCGCCCTGACGAAGCGAGGGCAACACCTCGGCGAACCCATCGCCATGTGCGGCGTCCCGGTCCATTCCGCCGAAGGCTACCTCCTGACCCTGATCCGCAAGGGCTTCCGCGTCGCCATCGCCGAACAGCTCGAAGACCCCGCCGAGGCGAAGAAGCGCGGGTCCAAGTCCGTGGTCCGGCGCGACGTCGTCCGCCTTGTCACCCCCGGCACCCTGACCGAAGACTCCTTGCTAGAGGCCCGCCGCCACAATTTCCTCGCCGCCTTCGCCGAGGTCCGCGATCAGGCCGCCCTCGCCTGGGCCGACATTTCAACCGGCGAATTCCGCGTGATGCCCTCCTCCCTCACCCGCCTCTCCCCCGACCTCGCCCGCATCGCCCCGCGTGAGCTTCTTCTCTCCGAAGTGCGCGAGGCCGAGATCGCCGCCATCCTCGACCCCGGCCTTGCGATCACCCCGCTGTCCCGCGGCAGCTTTGATTCCACCAGCGCCGAAAAGCGGCTGTGCGACCTCTTCCAGGTCGCTTCGCTTGACGCCTTCGGAACCTTCGACCGCGCCGAGGTTTCCGCGATGGGCGCGCTCATCGATTATCTGCACCTCACCCAACGCGGGCGCATGCCCCTTCTCCGCCCCCCGGTACGAGAGGCGCTTGGCGGCACCATGCAGATCGACAGCGCCACCCGCCGAAACCTCGAACTTACGCTGGCCCTGTCCGGTGGTCGCGACGGATCACTCCTCGCCGCCATCGACCGCACAGTCACTGCCGCCGGGGCCCGGTTGCTGGAACGTCGCCTCTCAGCCCCCTCGCTTGACCTTGGCGTGATCCGTGACCGGCAGGCGGCCCTTGCCTATCTGCTGGAAGCCCCCTCCCTGCGCGATCACCTGCGCGAGGCCCTGCGCCGCGTGCCCGACATGGACCGCGCCCTCTCGCGCCTGGCACTTGAC
>JAAUPC010000041.1 GCA_012036325.1 Paracoccaceae bacterium | reverse complement strand
GGCTTTCGGGCCCCCGGGCCGGGCCGCTGCGCGGCCTGGGGGGCACCGACCCGGAGGGAGGCGAGGTCCAGGTCATGCCGGGCCGCTACGGGCCCTATATCAAATGGGGCAAGGTCAATGCGACCCTGCCGAAAGAGCTGACCCCCGAGGCGGTGACGCTGGAGGAGGCGCTGGCTTTGGTGGCGGAGAAGGCGGGGAAGTCGGGAGGCAAGAAGAAGGCCGCGCCGAAGAGGGCGGCGGCGGCGAAGACAGCTGCCCCGAAGAAGACCGCCCCGAAGAAGGTCGCCGCCAAAAAGGCCCCGGCGAAGAAAAAGGCGACCCCGCTCGCGTGACTGTCCACGGTGGACAGAATTCGAAAGATTCAATTAAACAATGGCTTAGCCGTGGGCGTTAAGTCATTCTTAAACATTTCGCGCGTCGCCCTTGGAGCGTTGGCGGGTCAACCGTGGCGCGGGTTCAGAAGACGGCCCATCACGTCCGTACCGCGGATGACGCCCAGCCGTTCCCCGTTCTTGGCCACGACCAGGGTTGGGGCCCCGCCGCGCAGCGCCTCCATGACCAGTTTCACTGGGGTTTCGGGGCTGACTTCCTGCCCTTCACCCGGGCCGGAGACCATCACGTCACGGGCCGTCAGGACGCCAAGCGGGTTCATGTGGGCCACAAATTCGGCCACGTAATCGCTGACCGGGTTGGCGATGATTTCGCGGGCGGTGCCGCATTGGACGATGCGGCCGCCTTCCATCAGGGCGATGCGGTTGCCGATCTTGAACGCCTCATCCAGATCGTGGCTGACGAAGATGATCGTGCGCTTCAGCTTGGCTTGCAGGTCAAGAAGTTCGTCCTGCAGCTTGGCACGGATCAGGGGGTCAAGCGCGCTGAAGGGTTCATCCATCAGGAGGATCGGCGCTTCGGTGACAAAGGCGCGGGCAAGGCCCACACGCTGCTGCATGCCGCCCGAAAGCTCGCCTACCTTGCGTTCGGCCCATTGCGTCAGGTTCACGAGCTGCAACTGGGCGTCCACCCGGGGCGCGCGCTCTTCTGGCGAGAGACCCGAAAGTTCCAGCCCCAGGCCCACGTTTTCCCGCACGGTGCGCCAAGGCAGAAGGCCGAATTGCTGAAAGACCATCGCCACGCGCTGTTGCCGGATGCGGCGCAAGGTGACGGGGTCGGCGTGGGTCACGTCGATCAGCCCGTTGCCGTCAGACACATGCACCGCGCCCCGACAGACCGGGTTCAGCCCGTTGACCGCGCGCAGAAGGGTCGATTTCCCCGACCCGGACAGGCCCATGAGGACAAGGATTTCGCCCGTCGCCACGTCAAGGCTGCAGTCATGCACGCCCAGCACCTGCCCGGTTGCGGCCTGAATATCCCCCCGGTTGCCGCCCCGATCCATCAAGGGCAGGGCGCGGTCCGGGTGGTCGCCAAAGACGATGCAGACCTTGTCGAAGCGAACGGCAAGATTTTCGGTCGCAGCGGTCATCGCCTCACCCCCACGCGCAGCATCCGGTCGAGGAGGATGGCCAAGGCCACGATCACCGCGCCCGCCTCAAACCCCAGATCCGGGCGCACCTGGTTCAGCGCGCGCACCACCGGCACGCCAAGGCCCGCCGCCCCGACCCAGGCCGAAATCACGACCATGGACAAAGACAGCATGATGGTCTGGTTCAGGCCCGCCATGATTTGCGGAAAGGCCCAGGGCAGTTCTACCTTCCACAGCAGTTGCTGGTCGGTGGCCCCGAAGGCGGTGGCAGCCTCCTTCAGCGCGGTGGGGGTGGAGGCAACGCCAAGATAGGTCAGCCGGATCGAAGCCGGGACGACGAAGATGATCGAGGCGAAGAGGGCTGGCACCACGCCGATGGAAAAGAGGATGACGAAGGGTATGAGGTAAACCGGCGCGGGCAGGGTTTGCATCAGGTCAAGCACAGGCTCCATCGTCTGGTATAGGCGCGGGCGGTGGGCGGCGGCGACCCCGACCGGCACGCCGATGGCCATGCAGATGACGCAGACGAAGGCGACAAGCGACAGGGTCTGGGTCGTTTCCTCCCAATAGCCCTGGTTCAGGATGAAGAGGAACCCCAGCGCCACCACAAGGCAGGGCTGCCAGCGCCGGTGGATCACCCAGGTCAGGGCGGTGAAGGTCAAGATCAGGGCAAGGGGGGCCCAATCCTCGGGAAGGCGGGGCAGGGCAAGGCCGGTCAGCGCCAAGGCGATGATCGCCAGCAGTCCAAGACCCGCGACCAGTGCCACGTCGCGGTAGCGCCGCAGGTAAGCCAGCGCGAGGAGGCCGCGACCCAAAGCAGGATATGCAGCGGCGGGGATGCCAGAATGTCGGTCAGGCCTTCGATGGCGCTTTCGATGCCGTCGCCAAGCAGCTTGAAGGCGGCATCGGCCTGGGTCTTCAGCCAGTCGAACACGATCTTGGCGGTGCTGCCGATGGGCAGCTTCCATTCGGTCAGCCAATCCATTGCGGCCGATCCCCTTCTGGCAGATGGAAGACGGGCCGGAGTTGCCCCCGGCCCGCTGGCATTACTGGAGGGCGGCCATCACGGCGGCCTTGGCATCGCCGCCGTCCTTGGTGGTCACGCCGTCAAGCCAGCCTTCCCAGGCGGCGGGGTTGGCGGCAAGCCAGGCCTTGGCGGCATCCATCGGATCGGCCCCATCGTTGAGGATGGCACCCATGATCTCATTCTCCATCTGCAGGGTGAAGGAGAGGTTGGTCAGCAGTTTGCCGGTGTTCGGGCATTCGGCGACATAGCCCGCCCGGGTGTTGGTGGCGACGGTGGCGCCGCCAAGGTTGGGGCCGAAGAAATCATCGCCGCCGGTCAGGTAGGTCATCTGGAAGTTCGCGTTCATCGGGTGGGGTTCCCAGCCGAGGAAGACGATCGCCTCACCCGCGGAATCCTTGTTGGCGACTTCGGCGAGCATGCCCTGTTCGGAAGATTCCACGATTTCAAAGCCGTCAAGGCCAAAGGGGCCAGAGGCGATCATGTCAGAGATCAGGCGGTTGCCGTCGTTTCCGGGTTCGATCCCGTAGATCTTGCCATCCAGCGCGTCCTTATGGGTGGCGATGTCCTTGAAATCCTTGATGCCAAGGGCAGCACCCGCGGCATTGGTGGCCAGGGTGTATTTCGCGCCTTCCAGGTTGGTGCGGACGGTGTCGACGGTACCCGCGTCACGGTAGGGGGCGATGTCGGCCTCCATCGTGGGCATCCAGTTTCCAAGGAAGACGTCCACGTCGCCTTCGGCAAGGGCGGTGTAGGTGACGGGAACGGCAAGAAGCTTGGTCTCGGTCTCATACCCGAGGGCCTGCAGTACCAGCGAGGTGGCGGCGGTGGTGGCGGTGATGTCGGTCCAGCCGACGTCAGAGAAGGTGACGCTGTCGCAGCCGTCAGCAAAGGCGGACCCGGCAAGGGCAAAAGTGACAGCGGTGGTCAGGAGGGTGGTGCGAATGGACATGAGGCTCCCCGTTTTTGTTGATTGACGAGTCAATAAACTTCGTGCTGTACCGGTTTGGCAAGTGTTTTATGGGGCCGCGCCGATGCCGAAGCTTGGAATGGAGCCTATCCGCAAGGAAGCCCTTGTCAAAGCCACGATTTTGGAAATCGGGCGCACAGGTTCGTTAGACGTGACGGTGAGCCAGATCGCCAAACGGGCGGGCATGTCGAGCGCTTTGGCGCATCATTACTTCGGGTCGAAGGAAGACATGTTCCTCGCCGCGATGCGCCATATCCTGACGTTGTATGGCGCCGAAGTGCGCGGCGCGCTGGCGGCGGCGGAGGGGTCGGACGGGCGGATCCGGGCGATCCTGCGGGCGAGTTTCAGCCCCGGCAACTTCCGGCGCGAAGCGGTGAGCGCCTGGCTGAACTTCTGGGTCCTTGCACAGTCGGTGCCCGAGGCGAAGCGGCTGCTGGCCGTCTATCAGGGGCGGTTGCGGTCAAACCTGACCGCGGGCCTGCGGCCCTTGGCGGGCGTGCGGGCGCCCGAGATTGCCGAAAGTCTGGGCGCGATGATCGACGGGCTTTACCTGCGCGAGGTGCTGAAGTCCGGCCCGCCAGATGGGACGGCAGCGGTGGCCACTGCCTTGCGTCATCTGGACGCCGAACTGGCGCGGGGGGTCTGATGCACGCGGATTACGTCATTGTGGGCGCAGGTTCAGCCGGCTGCGCACTGGCCTACCGGCTGGCCGAGGCAGGGCGGCGGGTGACGGTGATCGAAGAGGGCGGGTCGGATGCGGGCCCCTTCATCCAGATGCCAGGGGCCCTGTCCTATCCGATGAACATGGGGATCTACGACTGGGGCCTGAAGTCTGAACCCGAGCCGCACTTGGGCGGCCGCGTTCTTGCTACCCCGCGCGGCAAGGTGCTGGGCGGGTCGTCCAGCATCAACGGCATGGTCTATGTCCGGGGTCATGCGCGCGATTTTGACACCTGGGCCGCGATGGGGGCGGATGGCTGGGCCTATGCCGATGTCCTGCCCTATTTCAAGCGGATGGAGGCGTCGCATGGCGGGTCGGGGCCAGAGTTTCGCGGCACCGACGGCCCCTTGCACATCACGCGGGCCCCGCGAAAACCCCTTTCAACGCCTTCATCGAGGCGGGGCGGCAGGCGGGCTATCCGGTGACGACGGATTACAACGGCCAACAGCAGGAAGGCTTTGGCCCAATGGAGGCGACGATCTGGAAAGGTCGGCGCTGGTCAGCCGCGAATGCCTACCTTCGGCCCGCAATGGCGGGGGGGAATGTGCAGATCGTGCAGGGCCTTGCGCGCCGCGTGGTCATGGAGGGCACCAGCGCCGTGGGGGTTGAGGTTGCGGTGCGCGGCCAGGAGCAGGTGATCCGCGCCGGGCGTGAGGTGGTGCTGGCGGCATCATCCCTCAACACGCCGAAACTGCTGATGCTGTCGGGGATCGGCCCCGCGCAGCATCTGCAAGACCACGGGCTGCCGGTGGTGGCCGACCGTCCCGGCGTGGGCGCGAACCTGCAGGATCATCTGGAGATCTACATGCAGTTTGCCGCCAGCCAGCCGATAACCCTTTACAAATACTGGAACCTTTGGGGCAAGGCGCGGGTCGGGGCGCAGTGGTTGTTGACCCGCACCGGCCTTGGCGCGTCCAACCAGTTTGAAGCTTGCGGCTTCATCCGGTCAAAACCCGGGGTCGATTACCCCGATATCCAGTACCATTTCCTGCCCATTGCGGTGCGCTATGACGGCAAGGCCGCGGCCGAAGGGCACGGTTTTCAGGCCCATGTCGGGCCAATGCGGTCAAAATCGCGCGGGTCGGTCACCTTGCGGTCGGCGGACCCCGCCGACCCGCCGGTGATCCGCTTCAACTACATGTCCCACCCCGAGGACTGGGAGGATTTCCGCGCCTGCATCCGCCTGACGCGTGAGGTCTTCGGGCAAGAGGCTTTCAAGCCTTACCTCAAGTCGGAAATCCAGCCGGGCGCGGGCGTCGAGTCCGATGCCGAAATGGATGACTTCCTGCGCGAGCATGTGGAAAGCGCCTATCACCCCTGCGGCACGGCGCGGATGGGGCGGGCGTCTGACCCGATGGCGGTGGTCGATCCGGACTGCCGGGTGATCGGGGTCGAAGGGTTGCGCGTGGCCGACAGCTCGGTCTTTCCCCAAGTGACGAACGGCAACCTGAATGCGCCGTCGATCATGGTCGGGGAAAAGGCCGCAGACCATATCCTGGGCCGCACGCCTTTGCCCGCGTCGAACCTTGAGCCGTGGGTGAACCCGAACTGGCGCATGGCGCAGCGGTAGTCCGTCTGCCAAAGGCTGGTGCCTTGCACGGGCCCCGGAGGGTTTCACACCCTCCGGACCTCCGGTGGAGTATTTCTCAAAAGAGCAAGCGCAAGTTTTAATCAAGTTTTAGGCTTAGCCAGCAATCTCGTAGGGCAAGATATCGCGAGCGTTCGGGTTGATCCGCAACCGGCCAGCCAAGGGCGGGACCGAGCGTTGATGGCAGCTCGTCCGTTCACAGATGCGGCAAGAAATGCCGATCGGCTCAAACCGGCCCTTGAGGTCAAGCCCGTCGGCATAGACCATTTGCGCGGCATGCTGCACCTCGCATCCAAGGCCGATCGCGTAGCGGCGGACCGGGGCGAGGAAAGCGCCCGCGGGTTTTGACACGTCGCGGGCGAGGCAGAGGTAGCGCACGCCGTCTGGGGTTTCCGCCAGTTGGCGCAGGAATTGTCCGGGCGTTTCAAAGGCCTGGTGCACGTTCCACAGGGGGCAGGCCCCGCCGAACCGGGCGAATTGCAGCCGGGTGGAGGAATGGCGTTTGGTGATCGTGCCGGCCTGATCAACCCGCACGAAGAAGAACGGGATGCCCTTCGCGCCGGGGCGCTGCAACGTGGAGAGGCGGTGGCCGACCTGTTCGATGCTGGCACCGAAAATGTCGGCAAGGCGTTCAAGGTCGTGGCGTTCTTCCTGGGCGGCCGTCAGGAAGGCGCGATAGGGCAGAAGGGCGGCCCCGGCAAAGTAATTGGCCAGGCCGATCTTGGCGATGTCCCGCGCCTCGGCCGTGGAAAAGCGGGCGAGGTCAAGGGTCGCCTCCAAGAGGTCATTCTGGGTCAGAAGGGCGACCTGGTGCAGAAGCTGGAACCGCTGCGACGGGCCTGAGGCGCGGGCCGAGATATCAAGGCGGCGCGCAGCGGGATCATAGTGGCGCAAGGGCGCCTTGTCGGAATAGTGCAAGCTGATGCCTGAACGGCGCAAGAGGTCTTGCGCTTGCGTTTCCACTGGTTTTGCAGGGGTTGCACCCGAGGCGAAATGTTCGGCGGCGCGGTCGACGGCATCCAGGTAATTGTCGCAATAGTGAAAGAAGTCACGCACCTCTTCCCAAGCAGAAGGGCGGAGCGATGCATCCTCGCGCCCCAACGCCTCATCCAGGGAGGCGAGGCGTTCATGGGTCTGGCGGTAGGCGCGATGCAGGTCGAGGAAGGCGCGGGCCAGGGCGGGCGCGTTCGAGGCGGCAAGGCGCAGGTCAGCGACGGGCGGTGTGAGGGTGGTGAAGACGGGGTCGGCCAGCGCCTCACGCATGTCGGTGACGAGGCGTTCGCTTTCGCCGACGGTCAGTTCGGTGACGTCGAGGCCAAACTCTTGCGCCAGGGCCAGAACCACGGCGGCCGAGACCGGGCGATGGTTGTTCTCCATCTGGTTGAGATAGGGCAACGAGACCGAGAGCTTGTCGGCAAAGGCCTTTTGCGTCAGGGCCAGACGCCCGCGAATCTCGCGCAGCTTGACGCCGGCATACAGCTTTTGCGTGGCCATGTTCGCCCCCCTTTGCAAAGCCAAGGGTGGCTTTGCAAAGCCTAGGCGTCAAGCGCCGATCTGGCGGGCGCGGCGGATGACCATCAGGATCGCGAAAACCGAGGCGACGGAGGAGGCCAGCATCAAGAGGATCAGCGGCATCTCGCTGGAGCCGGGGCCAAGGAGCACCCCCGCGACGGCAGCCAGGGCCGCCCCCCCGCCGATCAGGATCGCCCCGCCGAGGCCAGAGGCGGTGCCCGCAAGCTCGGGCCGGACGGACAGCATCCCGGCATTGGCGTTGGGCAGGCAGATGCCGTTACCAAGGCCCATGAACACGGTCAGCCCGAAAAAGACCACGGGTCCGGACAGGCCCGCCAGTGTCAGCAGCGCAAGGAGGGTCAGGCCGCCGGTCGTGACAAGGGTTCCGGCCAGGATCATCCGGTTCATGCCGATCCGCACTGAATAGCGCCCGGCCAGGAAGTTTCCGGCGGCATAGCCGATGGCGGTCAGGGCAAAAAGGGCCCCGACCTTGGTGGAGCTGAGGCCGTAGATCTTGTCGCCCACGTAAGGCGCCCCGCCGAGATAGGCAAAGAAGCAGCCCGAGGCGAAGGCGGCGGACAGCGTGTAGCCCCAGAACCGGCGCGAGGTGAGAAGGCCCGGATAGGTGCGGACCTGATCCATCAGGCTGACGCGGCGCAGCGCGGCGGTTTCCCCAAGATCGGCCCAGACGAGGGCGAGGACGGCGAGTCCAAGGATCAAAAGCAGGGCGAAATTCGCCTGCCAGCCGTAAAGGTCATCCAGAAAGCCGCCGATCACCGGGCCGATCATGGGCACCAGGCTCATCCCCATGGTCACATAGCCGATCATGCTGGCGGCCTGCGCATCGGCCACCATGTCACGCACCACCGCACGGCTGAGGACCATGCCCGAGGCGATGACCGCCTGCGCCATGCGGAAAATCAGGAAGACCGTGGCATTGGGGGCCAGAAGCGTCCCGACTGTGGCCAGAAGGAACAGGGCCAGCGACCAGATCAACACCTTGCGGCGGCCGAAGCGGTCAGAGATCGGGCCGATGAAGATCTGCAGTGCCGCCGAAAGCGCCAGATACAGCGCCACCGATTGCTGCATGAGGCCGTAGGGCACATCAAACCAGTCCGCCATGCCGGGCAGCGAGGGCAGAAAGATGTTCATCGTCAGCGCGGACAGCCCTGCCAGAAGGATCAGTGTGATGATTTTGGGCGGGGTGGAGCGATCCAGGAAACGCGGTTCTTGCATGACACCCGGGCTACGCCCTTGGGCGCGGGTTGTCCACCGTCACCGCGCACAGGCCAGGGTGCGGAATTGCTGCCTCACGCCCATTTGTGAAAGATGAAGAAGGCCCCCGCCGCGATGAAGGCAAAGCCGACGAGGTGGTTCCACATCAAGGGCTCTTTCAGGTAATAGACAGAAAAGACGGCGAAAACCGACAGGGTGATGACTTCCTGGATCGTCTTGAGCTCGGCCGCTGAGAAATGACCGTGGCCGATCCGGTTGGCTGGCACCATCAGCATGTATTCGAAAAGGCGATGCCCCAGCTGACCAGGATCACCGTGATCAGCGCGGTTTCCTTGTACTTCAGGTGGCCATACCAGGCGAAGGTCATGAAGACGTTCGAGACGACAAGCAGACCGATGGTCAGGACGGGGACAGGCAGGTTCAGCATGGGGGCCTCTGGCAAAGTTCGCCGCCCTGCATAGGGCTTTCGCCGTCATTCGGCGAGGGTTTCGCGAATTTGCAATTTGATGTGCAGGCAGATGAATGGGTTTGCAAATTTTCTGTTTCGCGCTTCTCGCCCTGCGCAGCTTGCCCTAGGTTGTCATCAAGTTCGGTCTGGGGGGCCGAAGGGGGAGGACGCATGAAGGATATCCTGAGTGAGCTTGAGGCCCGCCGCACTGTCGCGCGGGCCGGGGGTGGGGAAAAGCGGGTTGCTGCGCAGCACGCCAAGGGCAAGCTGACCGCCCGGGAACGGATTGAGTTGCTGCTGGACGAAGGCAGTTTCGAAGAGTTCGACATGTTCGTCGCCCACCGCTGCACTGATTTCGGGATGGAGGCGGAGCGTCCGGCGGGCGATGGCGTCGTCACCGGCTGGGGCACGGTAAACGGCCGCATGGTCTATGTCTTCGCGCAGGATTTCACCGTGTTCGGGGGATCCGTCTCGGAAACCCATGGCGCAAAGATCTGCAAGATCATGGACATGGCCATTCAGAACGGCGCGCCGGTGATCGGGATCAACGATTCCGGCGGCGCGCGGATTCAGGAAGGCGTCAGCTCCCTCGCCGCTTATGGCGAGGTGTTCCAGCGCAATGTGATGGCATCGGGCGTCGTGCCGCAGATTTCCCTCATCATGGGGCCTTGCGCGGGCGGGGCGGTCTATTCGCCCGCAATGACCGACTTCATCTTCATGGTGAAGGACTCGAGCTACATGTTCGTCACTGGGCCGGATGTGGTGAAGACGGTAACGAATGAGCAGGTCACGGCAGAGGAGTTGGGCGGTGCGACGACCCATACCCGCAAGTCATCCGTCGCCGATGCGGCCTATGAGAATGACGTGGAGGCTTTGGCCGAAACCCGCCGCCTGATTGACTTCCTGCCGCTGAACAACCGGGAAAAGGCGCCGGTGCGGCCGTTTTTCGATGATCCGGCGCGGGTGGAGGTCAGCCTTGACACGCTGGTGCCAGACAACCCGAACCAGCCTTACGACATGAAGGAACTGATCACCAAGATCGCGGATGAGGGGGATTTCTTCGAAATTCAGGCGGCCTTTGCCGGGAACATCATCACCGGCTTCATCCGGCTTGAAGGGCAATCGGTCGGCGTGGTGGCGAACCAGCCGATGGTGCTGGCCGGCTGTCTGGACATTGATGCCAGCCGCAAGGCTGCCCGGTTCGTGCGGTTTTGCGATGCGTTTGAAATCCCGATCCTGACCTTGGTTGATGTGCCGGGGTTCCTGCCGGGGGTCAGCCAGGAATATGGCGGCGTGATCAAGCACGGCGCGAAACTGCTCTTTGCCTTTGCCGAGGCGACGGTGCCGAAAGTGACCGTCCTGACCCGCAAGACCTATGGCGGGGCCTATGTGGTGATGTCATCGAAGCACCTGCGCGGCGATTTCAACTATGCCTGGCCCACGGCCGAAGTGGCGGTGATGGGGGCGAAAGGCGCGGTGGAGATCCTTTATCGCAGCGAGTTGGGCGACCCGGAAAAGATTGCCGCCCGGGTGAAGGACTATGAAGACCGTTTCGCCAACCCCTTCGTGGCGGCGGAAAAGGGCTTCATCGATGAGGTCATCATGCCCCATTCGACGCGCCGCCGGGTGGCCCGTGCCTTTGCCGCCCTGCGCGGCAAGAAGCAATCCAACCCTTGGAAAAAACACGATAATATTCCGCTCTGATGCCCATGACCCGCAGCCATCGCCTTGTTCTTGCAGCGCTTTTCGCGGTTCTTGCCGCGGCGGGCGGCTGCGATGAGGCGGCCCCGGAGGCCGAGGCGGTCACCGTCCCGTCAGGCCGGGCGGTCAGCCTGATCGACATCATCACCAATGTCCCCGGACCGGAAGGCGCCACCGCGCGTTTCCGGTTTCTGGCGCAGGGGCTGACCGAGGAGGATGTGGCGACCTCGGCCGATGACATGCAGGTGCTGTGTGACAGCTTTGCGCTGGGGCGGACCTCGGGCATGGTGCCCGCGCCGCAGCAGATCATCATCTCGATGGCCAGCGCGGTGGTGCCGTTTGGCGAGGCGTCCCCCGATGTTGTCCAGTTCTTCGAGGCGTTCAGCGTCGATACCGGCGCCTGTGTTCTGGCGCCATTCTGATGCGGGGGAAGGGCGTGGTTTTTCTGACTGGTCAGACACTGGCGCGTGATGTAGGAACGCCACAGGTCGAGAACTTGGTTTTGCGTCTGTGTCCTTCCCTGTCCGCTTCGGATATGGTCGGCGCAGGTCGGATGCTAGCGGCCATAAACGCGGAATGGGGGCTGGTGCACATAGATGCCGCCAGAGCATCCCAGGAAAGATGGAGTAGAGGATGTCGAAGAGCGGACGTATCATTCTGGTCATCGCTATGGCTGCTGCCATGGCCGCTTGCGCCAAGAAAGAAGAAGAAGTCATGGTTGAGCCGATCACCGTCGAGCCGACCGAGACCGGCAAGTACAAGTGATCTATCGGCGCGGGCCCGTCAGCCGCGGCTGACCGGGCCCGCACCATACTTTGGCTGGTTGCTGGCGCGTGCCACCTGGTCACCCATAATCCCGTCAGATCAGACAGTTGCGCAGTGCCTCTGGGCTAACGCGCCGCTTTGGCCTATCCCTCCGTCCGGTCACTATGACAGAGGACAGATGAGATGCTGAAGCACCGTGGCTTTCCCGGCCGGTTGACGGGAACCGATTTCCAGTTCGTCATTCGCCGCGCCAACAAGAAGGATGGCCCGACGAAACTGATCGCGCGTGAGCGCTTTAAGGACCGCAAGCATGTGGACCGGCTGGCCGATGCCGCCTTCATGGCCGCGCTCTGGCAGCACTTCGGCGAGGAGCCTTTCGAGCGCGGCAATCTCGATGCGGGCCGCCTGTCCTGGCTCTTCGGGCGTGAGGTTGTCGCCGCCGAAGACCCGTTCAACCCGGCCAGTTATGACGCGCTGTTGCGGATTGACCGCCGTCGCGCCGAAGCGGCCTTCCCCGAGGTTTTCGCCCCCGATGCGCCGCTGATCCAGTCGGATGACTGGGATGATGAGGACGAATAGGCATGAACGCGCCGACGGCAGCCCCAATCTGGCAAGCTTTTGCTGAGACAGGAATCGTCGTTCGCAGCGCGTTTGCAATGCGCGAATCTGCGCGGCATTGTTTCTATGCGGGTCACGGGCAGCTTGGCCTTGGCGCGCGCAGTGACGTCAGTACCCTTACCCCTTCCCTGCGGTCCGGCCCGTCCCAGGCCGGACCGTTTCCTTGCGCCGGGCGGGCGGGTGCCGATTGCGTGAGCCCGGTTAAAATCTGCTTTGAAATTCGCGATATTGCGGTAGAATCTGCTGCAATAACAACAAACCAACGAGGCAGTCTTCCATGCGCAAGTCGCTTATCCTTCTCGCCCTTCTTTCCACGCCGCTGGCCGGTTGCATGCAGGACCCTGCATCGCGCGGTCTTGCCGGTGCCGCCGCTGGTGCCCTTGTGGCCGACGCGTTCGATGAAAACATCATCGCGGGTGCGGCCATCGGTGGCCTTGCTGGTGCCGCCACCTGCGGGATCGAGCTGGGCCTGCCGCCCTGCAACTCGGGCTACTGATCCGCGTCTAGACCGGTCCGCTTTCGGGCGGGCGATATCATCTGCAAGGACCATCCGGGCCGCCTGCCCGGGTGGTCTTTTTCGTTTTGCGTGCTTGAAGGGGGGAAGCTGATGTTCAAGAAAATCCTGATCGCCAACCGGGGGGAGATTGCCTGCCGCGTCATCAAGACCGCGCGCAAGATGGGGATCACGACGGTGGCGGTCTATTCCGATGCGGACCGCAACGCCCTGCATGTGAAGATGGCGGATGAGGCGGTGCATATTGGCCCGTCGCCTGCCGCGCAGTCCTATATCGTGATCGACAAGATCATGGCCGCGATCAAGGCGACGGGGGCCGAAGCGGTGCATCCGGGCTATGGGTTCCTCAGCGAAAACATGAACTTCGCCGCTGCGCTGGAGGCGGCGGGTGTGGTGTTCATCGGTCCGCCCAGCCCGGCGATCGAGGCGATGGGGGACAAGATCACCTCAAAGAAACTGGCGCAGGCGGCGGGGGTGTCGACGGTGCCGGGGCATATGGGCCTGATCGCGGATGCGGAAGAGGCGGTAAAGATCGCCACCCAGATCGGCTATCCGGTGATGATCAAGGCCAGCGCGGGCGGCGGTGGCAAGGGTATGCGCATCGCCTGGGATGACGCCGAAGCGCGAGAGGGGTTTCAATCCTCAAAGAACGAAGCGGCGGCCAGCTTTGGCGATGACCGGATCTTCATCGAGAAATTCGTAACCCAGCCGCGCCATATTGAAATTCAGGTGCTGGCCGACAAGCACGGCAACACCGTCTATCTGCACGAACGCGAATGCAGCATCCAGCGCCGGAACCAGAAGGTGATCGAAGAGGCCCCTTCGCCCTTCCTCGACGCCGACACCCGCAAGGCGATGGGTGAACAGGCCTGCGCTTTGGCCCGCGCCGTAGGTTACACCAGTGCCGGGACGGTGGAATTCATCGTGGATGGCGCGCGTAACTTCTATTTCCTGGAAATGAACACGCGGCTGCAGGTCGAACATCCGGTGACCGAACTGATAACGGGCGTCGATCTGGTCGAACAGATGATCCGCGTCGCTTATGGCGAGAAACTGCCCTTCCGCCAAGAAGACCTGAAGATCAACGGCTGGGCGATGGAAAGCCGCCTTTATGCCGAGGACCCGTATCGGAACTTCCTCCCCTCCATCGGCCGCCTGACGCGCTACCGCCCCCCGGTCGAAGGGCCGACGGCGGGCGGGATCGTGCGCAACGACACCGGCGTATTTGAAGGTGGCGAGATCAGCATGTTCTACGACCCGATGATCGCCAAGCTGTGCACCTGGGCCCCGACCCGCGCCGGGGCGATTGAGGAAATGCGTCTGGCGCTGGACACGTTCGAGGTTGAGGGGATCGGTCACAACCTGCCTTTCGTCGGCGCGGTGATGGACCATCCGCGTTTTCAGTCAGGCAATATCACCACGGCGTTCATCGCTGAGGAATATCCCGAGGGCTTCAAGGGGGCGGTCCTGGACGATGCCACCTTGCGCCGCGTCGCCGCCGCCGCCGCCGCAATGAACCGGGTGGCCGAAATCCGCCGCACCCGGATTTCTGGCACGATGGACAACCACGAACGCCGGGTGGGCGATGCCTGGGTGGTCAGCCTGCAAGGGGCTGAGCTTGCGGTGACGGTGTCGGCCGACCATGACGGATCAACCATCACCTTCGCAGATGGCGCAGCCTTGCGCGTGACGTCAGACTGGACACCCGGCCAACCCTTGGCCCGGCTGACGGTTGACGGCACGTCCCTGGCGCTGAAGACCGCGAAGATCCCGATGGGGTTCCGGATGCGGCTGCGGGGGGCGGACCTAAAGGTTCATGTTCGCACGCCGCGTCAGCATGCTCTGGCTGGCCTCATGCTGGAAAAGGCCCCGCCGGATACGTCGAAATACCTCCTCTGCCCGATGCCGGGGCTGGTGGTGAAGATCAACGTGGGCGTGGGCGACGAGGTGCAGGAAGGCCAGGCGCTGGCGACAGTCGAGGCGATGAAGATGGAAAACATCCTCAAGGCAGAACGCACCGGCGTGGTGAAAGCCGTGAAAGCGCAGGCGGGGGCCAGCCTGAAGGTGGATGACGTCATTCTGGAGTTTGAGTGATGCCGAAGCCGCCGGTCAGGGGCCGATTTCTTCGAAGAAATCGGTGCGGAGTTTTTGAAAACTCCGCCCTAGCGCCCCGCCGGGTTGCGTTCCAGCATCTCTTGCCGGCGCAGGGGCAGCTTGTCGATGGCGGCCACGATCTCACGCACGGTCCAGGGGTTAGCTTGCGGATCACGGGGCGCAGGTCCTTGTCCATGATGACGAGGGAAAAGCCGCGCGGGCGCAGTTTGTGGCGCCATTCGCTGTTCGCGGCGGGGTCGGTGTCGGTGACAAGGATCACGTCTCGCTCTTGCAGATCGGGATAGGCTCGGGCCAGAAGCTCCATCTGGCGGATGAAGTTCGGGTCGTTCGGGCTGTCGGCGAAGACAACAACCGGCCGCATGACGAAGAGCTGCGCGTCAAGCGCGGTGTCTGCCGCCACGACGGGCGCGAAGGCCGCAGGCTCGGCCGTCGTGGTCTGGGC
>JAAUPC010000040.1 GCA_012036325.1 Paracoccaceae bacterium | reverse complement strand
GCATCCGGCAACTGCGCGAGCGCATCACCCACAGCTTCTATCTGTCGCCGCTCTCGGCAGAAGAGGTGGGAGCATACCTGGCCTTTCGCCTACATGCTGCAGGGTACCGTGGCCCAGCTCTGTTCTCGAAGAGAGTAATCACTTACATAGCGAAGGCGAGCGGCGGGCTTACGCGGCGCGTCAACATCGTTGCCGACAAGGCCCTGCTCGCGGCGTTTGCAGAAAGTACGCACACCATTTCCCTGAAACATGTCCGCACCGCCGTGCAGGACAGCGAGTTCAGCCAGGGCAAGGCACCACCCACCGCCCCGGCCTGGCTTGCCTGGTCTCTTCTCGGCGCAGGCATCGTGGCGATCGCCGCCGTGGCTTGGTGGTACGTCGCAGGAAGTATCGGCCCATCGGCGGCAATGCCCACAAGCGCTATGCCGCCGGCATCAGCCCCCGCAATTGCGGTGGCACCTCCTGCCGCGCCTTGCTGCGGTGCCGGGTGCAAGCGCAGAAGAAGTCGCCAAGCTGAAAGCTCAGGTCGAGCAGCTCACCGCGCGAGCGAGCGGCGCTGAAGAGCGTCTCAAGACGGCCGAGGAGCGGGCGAAGGTCATGTCGAGCGGCACCTCGATCAGCCAGGGTTCACGCCCCAGCGCCTCAACATAGGCGGCAAGGGGATCGGCGGCGGGTGGCGTCGGATCGGGGCTGACTGTCTCCAACCGCGTAGCGATCTGGGCCCGGAGCGGATGGGCCGAAGGGTAGAAGACCAGTTCGGCGCCAAAGGCTTCCCCTTCGGCAAAAGCTGCACTGCGACGCCCTGCCGAGGCGGGGAAATAGTCTTGCAACAGCGCAAAACCCGGACCGGCACCCGGGTTCTGCAACCAGGTCGACTGTGCGACCAGACCGTCGCGGCGCGTCACTTCACGCGTGGCCAGCACCCGCCACAGCGCCCTGATCCGCAAGGCCGAAGGGTCTGACAGCAAGGCCTCGCGCGGTTCGGCTGCGGCGATCTGGCGGCGCAAGCCCGGATCGACCGCCGCGCCATTCCCCCAAGCCCGCGAGATCAGCACAAGGTTGCCTAGTTCCGCCACCAGCGCATCCTGCCGTGCCGCTTGCGGAAGCGCCTGCAGCC
Source organism: Paracoccaceae bacterium (assembly GCA_012036325.1). GTDB lineage: Bacteria > Pseudomonadota > Alphaproteobacteria > Rhodobacterales > Rhodobacteraceae > Tabrizicola. Next base: position 14,220 of record JAAUPC010000040.1, on the reverse strand, counting down.
GCGCCGGGATTTCATCCACCCGCGCGGCCAGCGTGCCCAACCGCGCATCAACCAGCCGCGCCGCGATCTGCCTGCACCGTTCGCTCAGATGAGAGACAAGCCCGTGCAGCCCACTGCGAAGCTGGTCGGAAATCCAGCCCTCCAGATCGTCAAGTCCCGCCCGGATTGCAGCCGTGGTTTCTGCTTCGCGCTTCTGGCGCTGTGCCTCACGTCGTGCCTCGGCCTTGGGGTCAGGGGCGGCTTCAGTATCTTCCTCGACGGCGGCCAGCGACGGTCCCTCAGCCTTGGCGACTGGGGCCACCGCCGCCCCGCCCCGCCGCCGCGCCATCCATTCGCTGACCCATTGCGGCACTTCGGCGGGCATAAACTCCTGCCCTCGCGACTCCATCAGCATCAGCGCAAGCGCGTGTTTGCAGGGGAACTTCCGTGACGGGCAAGTGCACTTGCTGCCGATCATCTGCACGTCGACGACAAGCCGATACGGGTTTGCGCCCGAGCCTTGGCAATCGCCCCAGATCAACTGCCCATCCGCAGAAGCGCCAAGCGAGGACCAAAGCGAAGGCTTCAGAAGCTTGACTGCAGCAGAAAGCGAAGACTGGTCCGGCGCGGCAGCCTCAACCGTTTCCTGTCGCAACCTGGGCAATCCAAGCCTCCGACCAAAGCATGCACACGGATACAAGTTTGATCTAGATGAGATTTCACGCAAAAGGCAAGAGCCGCGCATGCCACACCTGCATTCAAGACGCGTTGGTCATTCGCAACGAATGCTGGTGGAGACTGGTCCCGCCACAGTCGACTTTGCACCAAAGACAAAGCCTGAGGCCGTAGCGCCCTCAGCGTGCCATGGATCAGAACCAGAACGCGGACGGACGACAGTCGGTCCCAGCCGCGATGTCGACAGGAAAGGCTTGCCGGGCAAAGCGCCCATGATCCGCGCCTTGGCACTTGGCGGGCCAGTACGAAAGCATTGCAAGGCCGAAACCATTGCCAGGTCGGCAAAGGCTGGTCTGGTATTACCTGACTGCACGGACAGGACTGACGGACCGGCAAACGGGCTGACCGGATGCGCGATGCCCAAACAAACGATGTTCCCGGAACCTTCGAGGGCCCCTGCCCCACTGCACCAGCCAACAGGCATGCATGCTTTGCATTGGGAAGGGCCGCCTTGTTCGGCCCAAAGGGCACAGCAGGTTTGCAAGGCACTGAAAACAGCCCTGCCGTCAGGGCCCCGAATTTCCCTTGCCTTCTGAAAGCCTTTTTCGCTGCAGCAGTCGTCGGGGTGATGGCTGTCACGTTTTGCCTGTCGCTTGCGGCGATGATCTATGCCGGACCACTTGCGCCCTTCCTGAGCCAAGGTATCGGGCTGACGCTGGTAGGGGCGGCGGCCATGGCCTTGATCGGGTCTTTGGCGCTGTCCTATCGCGGCACTTTGATCCAGCCTCAGGATGTCAGCACGATCTTGCTGTCGACCTCGGCGGGTGCGATTGCCAGCCTGCCAGCGAACAGCGCCGAAGCGGCGTTCGCGACGGTCGTCGCGCTGGCCGGTTTCACCTCGATTGCGACCGGGGTCACGACCTGTGCGATGGGCGTCTTTAAACTGGGCTATTTCGTGCTCTTCGTGCCCATTTCGGTGGTCAGCGGCTTTCTGGCCGCATCGGGCGTTCCTCTGGTGCGCGGTGCCTACGGGATGGTGGTGCCGGACGGGAGGGACGGTAAAGGCGCGACTTGCTGCCGATACCTAGGGCCCATGGCTTGCGAACAGCAGAAAGGATCGCAGGGACTCGATCGGTTTGCCGGACATATCCTGCAAAGGACTGTCGCGTGGATGCCATGGCGTGCCGCCGTTCCGCAGGACCGGTGACGCATGGTGTTGCAACAGGCTGAGGATGGTGTCCGCGATGATCTGGCTGGCGGTCGGCCCGATCCGGGTGCCATCCTCAAGGACCTTGGCTTCGCACAGAAAATAAAGCCAAGCGGGTGTCTCATCCAGGATGCCCAGCGCATCCGCGATCTTAGCGGGATAGGTGCCAGAGGGCGACGGGCGTTGGGGCATCGCAGCCCTTATCTTTTCGCGCGGCAAGATCTGAACACCGCAGGCCGTGGCAAGCTTTTGCCCGAACGGCATTCGACGGTGAAACCCCCGCAAAAGGTTGCGAAGGAGGATCGAGCCTTGTTCGGTGATGCGCGCATCACCGGCCTCGCTCAGCATGTCCGGCGCAAGAACAAGGTCGATGCGTTCCGCCCGGCCTGACGCATCCTTCGGGTTGGCGGGGGCGTCGCTGCGCGTCATCCGGTCCCAGTCGATCACCCAATGGTCGGGCAGCTGGGGGATCCTGCCCCAGGGGTCGCCCATCTGGCGGGCCGAGGTGAAGCTGAACAGCTGCGCGAGGGTGGCCCGATCCGCCAGCTTGTTCTCACGCCCGAAATTGGCGTTGTAATCATAGCTTCGCCCGACCATGGAGTGCCCGAAACGGAAGGCCGCGGTGGTGAATTCAAACGGCACCGTCCAGGCGGGAAGCGAACGCGGCGTCCAGTCCGCCAAGGGCTTTGCCAGCACCGACCTTGACAGGATCGCAGGCAGGAAGTCGTTCAGGATCAGCCAGTGATAGTGCTTCGTCACCAGGTCGCGCGCCTTGGTGAAGACGGCCTTACTGCTGGCTCCGAGCGTCGTCAGTTTCGCCACCGCCTTGTTGTGGAACATAAGGAAGGCGAGGTGCAACTGGCTGAGGATCAGGTTCCCGTCGTTCCGCCGGTCGGCGATCAGCGGCAGCAAGCCGCTGCGCGGAATGTCGGGGGCATTCTTGGCGTGATCAAGGGCATTTGCAGGACGTTTCGTCGTTTCCGCAAGGATGTCCGGCGGGACTGGAAAGACCTTGGCGAGATGAAAGCTGCCGTCCGGTTCGTAGAGGGCCTTGATCCGTTCGTCATCGCTGCCCGGGCCGTCGCCGTAAAGGCTGGCAAGAGACAACGGGCGGGCGTGTTCGTTCATGAAGTGCTGCAAGATCGTGGCGACATCGGCACGCCGGTCCTTGCCAAGGCCGTCGGGATTGGCCGTGCCGATGATCCCCACCGGCGGCACCTGGCCCAGGTTTTGCAACAGTCCACCGACCGGGGCCGAGATGTCGTGGTTCAGAAACTGGCCGAAGTAGGTATAGGCCGCCGGAAGATCGAAGGTCAGCGCGGGCGGCGCGAACAGCGGATTGCCCGGATCAAAGGCCTTTTCAAACTCTTTCAACCGCTGGATCGTGCCGATGTCATCGGTGCCTTGGAAGCATCCGGCGTCCGGGGCATCGGCAAGGTCGGGGAAGAGATAGGAATAGGCCGACCGCGAAGGGACCTTGCCGCCACGGGGCATGGGGGCCTCGGTCCCGTCTTCAAGGTAATGCGAAGTCTGGAAGGCGCACATGGACAGATCCTTTTCTAATAGGGTTCGGGGAAAGACGGCGCCCGGCTTGACGGGCAAAGACGACGGAAGCGCGGGGTGTCGACGTGCCCCCCCATCGCGCACAGGCCCGGCACCAGAACCCGCATGCTGGGCAAAGGATCGCCCGCAAGCGTCAGATCCACCGCAAACGCGGTAAGCCCAAGGTCAGCCAGCCGCCGAAGCAGGTTGCCGGGTGGCGCCGGGCGCGCATGGTCCGCGACCCGGAACTGCGCTTGCAGATCGGTCGAGGCGGCGTTGGTCCAGGCCAAAAGCTCTGGGTCGCCGGCCTCTTGGGCCGCGTCCATTGCAACTTCGGTCTGTACCATTTCTGTCACGGCGGCCAAGGTCGCTGCCGCCCTTTCAGGCCGCGCGGCCGTGCCAAGTGCGACGTGGCGGCCGTTCCGGTCGCTGGACACCGCCGCCACGACCGGCAGGCCAATGTCCGTCGTCAGGTCCAAAAGCCGGGTCACCCGGTCACGCCCGTCCAGCCACCAGGTCAGCCGGGGATGCAGACGATCGATCTCTTCCAGCGGCACGCTGCAGGCGGGCAACCCGCCGTGCCACCAAAGCGCCAGGGCATCCCGTTCGATACATTCCCAAAGGGCGGTTTCGGTGGCCTCAAGCCGGGTTCGCCCCACGGCACACCCGGTCGAGGTGGCGTCAGCCACCAGAGGTTCGCCAAGAACGGCGGCGCAGTCCAGCCAGACGGCTTGTGCCAGTGTGGGGACAGCCGGCCGGTCTGCAGGTCACGCCCCGACACGATGGCCAGCCCGTCCTGGCGCGGCAGGTCGGCCAGGGCGGACAGGTGGTTCTGCGCAAGGCTCGCGCGCAGTTCCAGCGCCTCGGCCCCAGCGGCGACAAGTGCCTGCCGCGGGGTCAGGCCGCGCCCCGCCGGAAGGCGCGGCTTCAAGCCGGTGACCCTTTCATGTGCAGGCCAAGCGATGGCAAGAAACACCGGCCGGTTCGGATCTTCCAAGGGCTGCAGCTGAAAGTCCTGCGCCAGGGCACGGGTCAATTGCGCGATGATATCGGTCTGGCTGCTTTGCATGCCAGACATTGGACGCCTCGCCCGCAAGGCGATCAAGCGCAGATTCCCTCGTGCCTTTGCCTTTTCACGCTGGCTTCACGCAGGGCGGAAAGAGTGGGTCCACGGACGCTGAAATCCAGCGCCGAAGACTTGGAGGGACATGCGTTGACTGGATTTTTCTATTTGAAGGGCGGCACCCTAAGCGAACAGCGCCTGACGGGCGAAAAGATCATGAAGCTGATGCGCAGCGTAGACGATGAAAGCCCGGGGTCCGAGTGGATGGCCTTCAAGGCCGACCCCGGGTCCTGGCTTAGCGCCGCGGGCTATGAATACCGGGTCCTTGGCGCGGCCACTGCCAGCCCGTTTCCGGCAAGCCTGACCCTGAAGCCGGTTTACGACACCGAGACCCTGATGCATGTCCGGGTTCCCTGGAAAGGCAACCTTGACGGCTTTGCAGCAAACCAGATTCTGGACGAGCAAGGCTATGGCCAGGGCGATGCAAGGTTGCCGGTGTTCATGGCACGCTACTTCATGCGCCGGTGCCGGTAGCGCTTAACCGGCAGAGGTTTCCGCAGTGCTTTCCCGCGCCAGCCGCAGGCCCTCGACAAACCGCTGACGGCCCGGCGGCCAATAGATCGGCAGGACATCCGCAATCCAGTTCTCCAGCCTGTCGGCATCGGCAGGCCGGGGGCCTTCCCAAAGCGATGTCGCCAGCGTGGCGAAGGAATGATAGGCAGCACTCGCCTCGGCCGGGCGCTTCAGCTGGCCCCAGGCAGCGGCTGCGATGGCAGAGCGGTCGGGGAAACCTTCGCTGCATTTCTCGACCGCCGTGATGGCCGAGCGGAAATCGCCGCGCATGAACGCGATCAGTGCCAGATAGTCCGAATAATACTCTGGGTAGATCGGGTTCAGCTGAACCGCCTGGGTGGCAAGGCTTTGCGCATCGTCAATGTGGCCAAGGAAGGCAAGGCCGCAAGCGACGGACATCAGCGTTTCCGAGTCATTCGGGTTGATGTCCAAAGCCATCCGGAAGTGCGAGTTTGCCCGCTCGGGCGATTTCGCGATCAGCCAGCCCCAGGCAACGCTGTTGTGGCAGCGCGCATCGTAAGGGTCGAGGGCAAGGGCATCCTGGGCATGGCGAAAGGCCTCTTCGCGGTCTTGCTTGACGTTGGGATAGCCGGGGCGAAGCTGGCTGCGGCTCATCAGGATCTGCGCCAGGCTAACGTGGCTTGCAGCAAGGCCGTGGTCAAGCGCAAGTGCCTGCCGGAAAAGCGCCTCGGCTTGGGTGTCCGCTTCGGTTGTCCAAAGGCGCGACAGTTGGTGCCCGCGCAACCAAAGGTCATAGGCCACCGGGTTCCCCGGCGCGCTGCGGGCATGGCGCAACAGCGTGATATGGTTCACCTGGCTGGCAAGACTTGCGGCGACCGCCCCTGCAACCGAAGAACTGATCGCCTGCAACTCATCCTCGGCAACCGGGAAAAGGTTGGACCAGACCTCTGACCCATCGCGACAGTCGATCAGCGAAACGAACAGCTTGCCCGTGGCCCCGCGCCAGTCCAGCACACAATCCACCGCGAAATCGGCATCGACGGCCCGACCGACAGCCGAGAAATCCACTGCACTGGCCGAGTCATAGCCCGTGGCGGGCCAAGGAATGACGATCCAGCAGCGAAAGCGCGACAGGCAGGACTTGGCAAGGTAGGCAAAGCCTTCGCCCAGATAGTCCTTGCTGTGATCGGGATAGCGCGTCAAGGGGGGCCGGATCGTGATCCGGGGCGGGCCAGTGCGGACTGCCTCAGTCATCGCAGGCGCAGGCGGCGGGCTGCGTTGCAGCGACACCTCCCCGGCCTTGATCGCGACGAGGAGGGCATTCGACGCTTCGCTCGGTTCGCTGTCAAGCTCGTCCGCCAAGGCCTTTTCAAGCTGACCATACTGGCGCAGGGCGGCCGACTGGTCCCCCCGCAGCGCATGAAAGCGCATCAGGTATTGGTGGGCAAGCTCGTGGCTGGGTTCGATGCGAACCAGTTCTTCGGCAACGCCGGTGTCGGTAAAGGTGCCCTGACCTATCAGCCGTTCCAGCTGATCGGTCAGGGCCATCGTCAGGGTCGACCGCAAATTCGACCGTTCGATCTGCAGTCAGGCCTCGAACACCGGCGCGTTGGGCTGGGTGGTCCCGAAAAGTTCCCCCTGCCACAGGGCAGCTGCGGCCAGAAGCGCCTTTTGATCGCTGGCCGCCGACGCGACCAGCCCCCGCAGGCGCAGGACATCAACCGAGAATTCTTCGCCGCGCAGACCCACGGTGAACCGGTCGGTCTCAAGAACGTCACCATCGGGGTCCAAGACCCCCCGCAACTCCTTGAGCGATTGTCGCAAGCTGCTTCGCGCAAGCTCCTCGGGGGCCGGGTCCCACAGAAGCGAGGCAAGCTGTTCGCGGTTCATCCTTGCGTTCGGGCTGAGGAGAAGAAGCCCCAGAAGGCATCGCGTCTTGCGAGTGCGAAAGGTGACTTCCTGCCCATCGGAAAGCCGGACGGCCCGGCAGCTTCCCAAAAGGTCGACCTGAAATCGCGCCATTCACGCCTGCCCTGGACCCGTGACCCAAGGGCAGCTTGCACATTGGCAATCGCTCTTTCAACAAGGGATGTATCCGCATTCCGCACAATCAGCAAAGTTTCACATCATGGTTGCGCGGCTTGCGCAGGAACCCGGCTTTCCGGCAAGGGCGGCGGGATGCGCGCCGGGATGACCACGCCAAGGATGATGCACAAGCTGCCAATGCCGCGCGCTTGGCCCAAGGTTTCGCCAAGAACGACCGCTGCGATCAGCGCGCCGAAGACGGCCTCGGCGCTGACCAGAATGGCGACACAGGTGGCCGAAATGTGCTGTTGCGCAATGGCCATCAGCACATAGGCCAGCCCCTTGGAGACCAGCCCCATGAACAGGATTTCGGGCAGGGCGGCGGCAATTGCGTCCAGTGTCGGCAGGCCGTGGACGGCTGCGCCAAGACCGGTGCACAGAACCCCGCAGACCGCCAGTTGCACGACCGTCATCAGGACCGGGCGGCGGATTCGCATGACATAGACACCCACGGCCAGGGTCCAGACCGCAAAGGCCAAAGCGGAGAGCAGCGCCAGACTGTCGCCCGGCGTCAGGCCCGCCCAGCTGGCACCGGCCATCAGGTACACCCCCAAGAGCGCTGACAGGCTGGCAGGCCAGATCGCCGGATGGGGTCGTTGCGACATAAAAAGCCAGGCCAGAACCGGGGTCAGCACGGCGGCCGTGTTCACCAGAAACCCGGCATTGGTGACTGTGGTCAGCCCATAGCCGAACTGCATGACCGCGCTGGCCAGGGTAAACAGAAGCGATATTGTCAGAAGAAGCGGCAGGGATCCCCTGACCGGTGGCAGATCGGCCCCCGCTTCCCGCCGCAAGAGCGGCAGCAGCACAACCACACCGACAAGCGCGGTGATACCAGTTGCGGCAAACCCGTCCAGATGCTCAAGGATCGTCTTCTGCGCGACATTTCCGGTGCCCCAGGCAAGTGCTGCCAGAAGCGCCAGGGCAATGGCCCGGTTCGGGGTCATGGTGCCACCTGATCAGCCGAAAGCTGCGCCGCCTTGCGGGCCGCGGCCTCGTCCGGGGTCAGGATCAACCGGTGCCGGGCCACCCCGACATAGTAGGCGACGGCAAGCACCAGCCAGATGACCACCCAGAACGAGCCTTGCAGAAAGCGCGGGTCCTGGACCTGACACAGAAGGGTGACGGCGCAGATCGCGATGGTCAGCCAGCCGCCAAAGCGGCCAAGCGGGCTGGCAAAGGGGCGCGGCAGGCGCGGATAGTCGCGCCGCAGCACCAGAAACGCCGCGGCGCGCGACAGGTAGGACAGCATCGCCGCGAAGACCGCCATGTTCAACAAGACCGAACCGATCAGCGCACCAGCCTCTGCCGCCCCAAGGACCGCCGGCAAGACCAGCATGAAGGCAAGGCCAAGGCCCGATCCGGCCAGCATCGCCACGACCGGGGTCTGGCGGCTGCCATGGGTCAGGGACAGGCCAGCAGGCAGGTAGCCGCGCGGGACAGCGCAAAGATCTGGCGGCCTTGCGCAAAGAGGATCGCATGAAAGCTGGCCACCAGCCCCGACAGGGCGATCAGCCCCAGGATATCCGCACTTGCCCCGCCAAAGATGGCGCGGAACCCGTCCAGCACCGGCTCGCCGGATTGTGCAAGGGCATGGGCGCCAACACCTTCGACCGCCGGGTTGATCGCGACGATCAGGACCGCGGTCAGGATGAGTGTGACCAGCGCCAGAAGGATACCCCTTGGCATGTCGCGCACCGGATCGATCGCTTCCTCCGCCGCAAGCGGGGTTTCCTCGATGGCAAGATAGAGCCAGACCGCAAAGGGAAGCGCGGCCAGAACCCCGGACCAGCCCATCGGTAGGAAAGCGCCCTGCCCCCCCGGCAGCTCAGACCCGTCGGCGGCGATGTTCAGCGCCCAGCGGGCAAAGTCCACCTCCGGCAAGGCCACGACGCAGAAAAACAGAAGGACGCCAAGCGACGCCAGCGTGACCACCAGCGTGATCCGGAAGGTTAACGCCACGCCGAACATATTCAGGATTAGGAAGACGGCGTAGGTCCCGATCCACCAGACGGGTTCAGGGACCGTGGGCCCGAAGATCGCGCCAAGATAGGCACCGATGAAATAGCAGATCACCGCCGGGGTCAGCACATACTCGATATGCTCGCAGATGCCCGAGACAAAGCCCCAGAACGGCCCCAGCGCAAAGCGCGCAAAGGGGTAGGACCCACCGTTCAGCGGCAAGGCGGTGCTCATTTCGGCGATGCAGAACGACAGCGCCAGGAACATCACCGCCATGATCGCGGCAGCCACCAGCATGCCCCCCAGCCGCCCACCGCCAGGCCAAGGTTCCATCTCGAGAAATACCCGGAGATGACAGCGCCCACCCCCAGCGCCCACAGCGACCAGACGCCGACATGGCGTTTCAGTCCCGGTTTCTCGAAATAGCCGGGGGCGGCAGCGACAAAGGTGGCAGCAAGGGCCGGTGGCCGCGACGGGTTTGGATTCGTCATGAAAAGCGCTCCTCAAAAAGGGGGAAAAGAACAGCTGGGGCCGGACCGGCCCCCGCGTGCTGCGTCAGACCGGTCCGGGCCCGTGCCAGGCCATGCCTGCGGCAAGACACATGAGGACCATTCCCGACCCGATGTTGAACCAGACCATCCGGTCGCCCTGCCCCAACCAGGGTCCAAGGCTTTGGCCGACCGTCGCCCAGCCGTAGAACCGAAGCGCCGAGGCGGTCAGAAAGCCCGCAGCAAAGGCGGTCTCAGCGCTGCCGTCCTGGCGGAGGGCCAAGGTGCCCGCAACCAGCCCGACCTCCAGATAGACCAGTGGGTTAAGCCAGGTGACCGACAGCATGCCCAGGACTTCGCCTTTCAAGGACAGTCTGCTGCCGTCCTTGACAAAGCCGCCCAAGGCGCGGCTCCGGTGGCGCAAGGTGCGCAAGGCGCTCCAGATCAGGAAGGCTATCCCGAGGGCGTAAAGCCAGGTGGAAATCTCGGGCGCGAGGCGCAGGATTGCCGCGAGCCAGGTGACGGCAGCGGCGAAGATCACGATCTCTGAACTGTAACCAACCGTCGCCGTGACCCAGCCCCGGCCGGTCCTCGCCCCGGCGCGGATCAGGTGCAGGTTCTGCGGGCCAACCGAAAGCACCAGGCCAACGCCGATCCCAAATCCGCTCAGCACGGCGGCAAGGCTGGTTGCCGTCAGCATTGGCCTGGCTCTGCCTTGGGGGGCAGGACAGTGTCCCGACCCGGAACGTCTGCGCCCACCCAAGGCGCCAAAGTCGGCCAGGCCCCGGCTGACGGCCAAGGCCCGCTTGTGCTGAAATGACCGGCGACCGCCGCAGTCGAGGCGGTCAAAAGGGCTGCGGCCTGCGCCGCGTCGGTTTGGGTCATGAAAATGTCTCCGGAAATGACGGGTGTCGGCGGTGCACCGTGAATTGCGGCACCCGCACAGCTTCCATTGGGGAATGTGAGACAGGCGTAACCTCAGCGTGAACTGCCGGGTTCCGCGGGAGTTCCCGCTGCCTTCACACTGGCATCACGGCGCCGGCGCGATGCTGTGTTTGCGGTCCGGATCGTGGCTTTGACGCCCCCGTCCGGGACGACGACCGCCGCAAGGCACCCACCCATTTCCATAGGTCATTGCCATGAAGACGCTCTCTCGCCTTTCCATTCTCTTCCTTCTCGTCCTCTCCGGGCCTGCCCTGGCCGAGACCATGGCCACGCAGACTGAGGCTTGCCCGCTTGTGGGTCCGCTGGCCGATGCTTCCGTGGACTGTGCGGCCCTGCGCAGCGCCTACCAGGCCGAAGTCAGCAGCTGCATGGACAAGCTGCACGCCGAAGCAGATGCGCGGGCCGGGCAGCGCACCTCGGTAAATTCGCACACCAACCGGTCGCGCTTTCTTATCTGCGACAAGACCGTCCGCGAGGAGATGGCCAGTCTGGTCAACTGATCGCGTGCCCGGTTTTCGGGGCGGACGGCCTCTGCCCCGATCCTATTCCTGAACCGTCCGGAGGATTTCCCATGACCCATGCCTTTCCGCGGGGCCCGTCCCTGCACCGTTCCCTGAACGACGAACTGATGGACCGCCTGGTCGAGACCGAACAGCGGATGCGTGCGGCACACCAGACCCACCTTGGCTATCCTTACAACCTGGCCTTCGGGCCGGGCGTGCCGGCCACTCTGCAGCAATTCCTCATCAACAACCTTGGCGACCCCTATGTCGGCTCGCATTACGCGTCAGAAGTCTGCGCCCTTGAACGTGAGGCCGTCGCCTGGCTGATGCGGCTTTGGGGCTGCCTGGACCTGAAGGACTACTGGGGCACAATCGGTGCCAGCGGCACTGAAGGCAACATCTGGGGCATTTACCTCGGCCGTGAGGCCTTGCCTGATGCGGTCCTCCTCCACAGCGCCGACGCGCATTACTCGATCCCCAAGGCCGCCCGTATCCAGCGGGTCGAAGCGGTGGAAGTTGCGTCGAATCCGGCGGGCGAGATCGACCTTGCCGCCTTGGAAGCGGCGGTTGCAGGACTGAAGGGGCGGCCGGTAATCCTTGCCCTGACCTGCGGCACCACGATGAAGGGGGCGCATGATGACATCGTGGGCGCGCTGGCCGTGCTGGACGCGGCGGGCCTTGATCGCGACCGCCGCTATGTGCATGTGGACGGGGCCTTGAACGCCATGGTGATCCCCTTCCTCAAAGGCGCGCCGGACAGCATTCGCCCGTCATTCGAGATGGCAATCGACAGCATCTCGACCTCGGGCCACAAGATGATCGGGACACCGATGCCCTGCGGCGCGCTGGTCGCAAGGCGCGTCCATGTCGACCGGATCGCGCGGGCTGTCGCCTATCTCAAGTCGAACGACACCACACTGATGGGGTCACGAAATGGTCATGCCGTGCTGTCGATCTGGGCGCGGCTCTTCGGACACGGCTACGGCGGCTATGCCCATGATGCGCTGGATTGTTCGCTTCGGGCCCAAGCGCTGGCAGACCGCCTGCGCGCCGCTGGCAGGCCGGTCCTGTGCAACCCGCATTCCCTGACCGTGGTCTTCGACGAACCAGCACCCGACATCGTGACCCGCTATCAGCTTGCCGCGAGCAAAGGCCTGGCCCATGCGATTGTCATGCCAAACGTGACCGATGACTTGCTGGATCGCTTCGCGACCGACTACCTGAACTGGAGCAAATGGACCGCAGCCTGACCCCTGATCGGCAAAGCACTGGCAAGGTCGGGAAGACCTTGCCAGGTCTGCCTCAGTCTTTGGTTGCAGAGCCACCCACGAGTTTCGCCTTCACCTTCCACAAGGACAGCCAGCTTCGGAAACGAAAAGCCGAACTGCAGCCTGCGGAGATGTCGGCGGTCGAAAGGGGGGAGCGCTCAGGGTGCCGGGTCGTGCTTTGCTTCGTGCCCGGCGATCAGCCCTGCCAGCCGCTCCGCATCGCGCCAGGCGCCCCAGATGAAGGCCGACCCACGGCAGGACAGCCAGGGCAGGCCGACGAAATAGAGGCCGGGAATGTCGCTGACGCCTTCAGTGTGGCGTGGGCGGCCGTCCGGGCGGAAGGCGTCGATGTCGATCCAGCTGAAATCAAGCTGGAAGCCCGTGGCCCAGAGGACTGAGGTGATCCCTTCAGTTCTGAGATCGAGCTTCAAGATCGGGTCGGTCACCGCAGGCGGCAGGGGCAGGAACTGGTGGGCCTGCGGCTCTTCCGGCAGGGTCAGGCCTTGGGCCGTGGCATAGGCATCGGCCTCGTCCAGCACGGAAAGGTAATTCCGGTCGCCGTTCGCGATGTTCGAGGCCAGATCCCCCGCGATGTGCAGCGTGCCGTCGTGGTAATCTCCCGCCCGACCCAGCAGGGTGACGCCCAGGGCGGCAAGGCGGCGGAAGTCCATCGTGTGCCCGCCGTAGGCACCGCTGACGGCAATCGTCACATGCTCGGTCCCCGGGCTCGGGCTTTCAGGTCCCATTTGCCCAGCTTGCCCAGCCACCAGACAAAATCCTGCCCCCGGTAGCGCCGGGGCGGTCGGTCATGCGGGCCGACTGACAGGAAGACCCTCCGTCCGGCTCGGGCCAGCTCCTCGGCGATCTGCGCGCCGGAGGAGCCTGCGCCGACCACCAGGCACCGCACCCGGCGGCAGGGCGGCGGGGTTCTTGTAGGCGTTCGAATGCAGCTGGGTGATGCCGGGATCGGTCACCACGGTCGGAATCACCGGCTTCTGGAACGGCCCGGTGGCAACGACGACATGGCGGGCCTCGATCACACCCTGCGGGGTCGTGGCACGGAACCCGTCGCCGTGCCGGTCCAGCCGGGTCACCGGCACGCCGGTGCGGATCGGCAGGGCGCGTGAAGTGGCGAAGGTCTCAAAATACCCGGCGACGGCTTCTTTCGGGGCGAAGGCCTGTGGGTCGATGCCCGCGAACTCGGCTTCTGGGAAGCGGTCATGCCAGGCGGGGCCGTTGGCAACCAGGCTGTCCCAGCGTTCAGACCGCCACCGCTCGGCGATGCGGGCACGCTCCAGCACGAGATGGGGCACGCCCCGTTTTGCCAGATGGGCCGAGGTCGCGACCCCAGCCTGCCCGGCTCCGATGACGAGGGTGTGGATCGTCTCAATCATGCTTTCGGGCCCCATTGGCGAAACTGTCCACGGTGGACAGTTTTCGATTTCTATGTGAAATCATAGTATTGGTCGCGGGCATTAACGATTTCTTCATGGCTGGTGCCTACTCATCCCCTGGGACGCCGTAGGAGGGTGCCTGGGTCGGATATTCGGCGCGCTGGACATAGGCGGCCATCTGCGGGGCGTAGACATCCCAGGCCGCCCGCAGCATTCCGATGGGGTCGTCCGCCCAGTCGATCCGCAGGTCGATGAGTGGCCAGTCCAGCCGGTCCGCAACCTTCAGCCCCGCCGACCGCACCGGCCCCGCCTCGCCACCATTGGCAAGCCCGGCCTCCAGCGCCTGCAGGAGCCGCTCGGGCTCCTCGCGAAGGACGGCTGGATCTACACCGTGCAGCGCGGGGAGCTCTCGCGCCTCTCTGACACGGACCAGGACGGCCGCGCCGACGAGCTCGAGACCATCGCAGATCCCTGGGAGATCAGCGGAACTACCAACGAGTACGCCTTCGGGCCGACGCTCGGCGCGGACGGGCGCCTGTGGGTGACGCTCAACCGGCCCTTCGGCGAGGAGCCCT
>JAAUPC010000039.1 GCA_012036325.1 Paracoccaceae bacterium | reverse complement strand
CGGCGTGGCCCAGGCCAAGACCCGGTGCAACCGCCCGCCCTGCCCGGCCATTTCCACCACGGTTTCCACCGGTTGCGACGGGCGGCCAAGCGCTGCGTACAAGGGCCAAAGCGGACAGGCCGCCCCAAAGCGCGGCAAGGGAAAGCCCGCCGTCGGCTTGCGAAAGGTCAACGTGCCCGAGGCATCACAGGTCACGAGCCCGGCCCCGATGTCCGGCAAAGTGGCCAGACGGCGGAAGACCTGCAACGGGTCACAGGCAAAGCGCTCCGCCAAGGCAAAGGATCGGGCCCGAGGTCAGTGACCGCAGCGCCAAAGTCCACCATCGGCAAGGCGCGCGCATCGCCAAGGGCGCGCGCGAGATAGCCCCGCGCCAGGCTCCGCGCAGCGGTTGAGGCCAGGGCCGCCACTTCCGCTTCACAGCCCTCAACCAGCGTGGCATCGGCAAAGCCCCAGCCGCGCGCCTTCAGCCAGTCTTCCACCTCTTCCTGCGGGGCGGCGATGCCCTGTTCGGCCACGGCACTGCCTGCATCAAGATAGGCCACCAGCGCCTCGGCCCCCGCTGCCAGCCGTTCGCTGTCATGATGCAGGTTCTTGTGAAACCGCGCCGCCCAATCCGGGTCAAGATCCTCGGTCTCAGCCAGGATCGAGGCGGTGGCGCGGACCGAAGACAAGGACGACAGCACCTCATGCAGCGATTGCGACAGATGCGGGTCATGCGTCATCCGGTCATTCAACGCCTCAACCGCGCGTTCAAGCGTCTGCACCCGGGCGTCCGTCGCCACCAGAAGGCCCGCCCAGCCCGGAAAGCGGCTGGCGAAATCGTCAAGGCCGGTCAGTTCGACCGACAGCGCCCCCCCGCGTGAGGCGGCACTTTGCAACCCCTCGATCAGGACAGTGTCCGACCCTTGCGCCAGCGCGGTGCGGTCAAAACCAAGCGCATCGGCAAGCCGCACCAGCAGCGCGCCATGCACCTTGCGCCGGTCATGTTCGATCAGGTTCAGATAGCTGGCGGAAATGCCCACCATCGCCGCCAGATCCGCCTGCCGGATGCCATTGGCAAGACGTCTTTCGCGCAGGCGGGTTCCGGTCAGAGCTGACAGCGGCATGGGGTGACCTGTTGTTCCTTCACGGAATTTACAGACCCGCGCCCCACTTCACAACCGCTGAAAAGAAAACCGCGCCCAAAGTCTCCCCCGGGCGCGGTTCAGGTCTTGCGTCAGATCAGGGGGCGAGCGCCACATCCGTGATTGCGCTGGTCCAGGCACCCGTGGGCGCCGCCGTGATCACCGGATCCGATCCGCCAGCCAGCAGCGTGGCCACGGTGCGTTCCGCCGCAGCGACGTCAAGGGCACCGGTCGACCCTGCGGTCAGCTTGGCAATCTCGCCCATCATCCGCTTCTGGTGGGTTTCGGTCTGCGCGCCGGTCTGGTCGTTCTCCAGCACGATCATCGCCGCCTCATTGGCATTGGCTTCGGCGTATTTCCAGCCCTTCATGCTGGCACGCACGAACTTGACCATCGTTTCCGAAAACGCCGGATCGGCCAGCTTGTCTTCCAGCACGTAAAGCCCGTCTTCCAGCGTCGCCACGCCCTGGTCTTCATACTTGAAGGTCACCAGCTGTTCCGGCGTGATCCCGGCGTCAATGACCTGCCAGTATTCGTTGTAGGTCATGGTCGAAATGCAGGCCGCCTGCTTTTGCAGCAAGGGGTCGACGTTGAACCCCTGCTTCAGCACCGTCACCCCACCGGCCGACCCATCTGTCGCCAGACCCAGCGTCGCCATCCAGCTCAGGAACGGGTATTCGTTGCCAAAGAACCAGACCCCCAGCGTCTTGTCGGCAAAGTCGGCGGGCGAGGTGATGCCGGTTTCCGCAAGGCAGGTCAGCATCATGCCCGACGAGGCAAACGGCTGCGCGATGTTCACCAGCGGCAGGCCCTTTTCGCGGGCCGCAAGCGCTGCCGGCATCCATTCCACGATCACATCAGCCCCGCCACCCGCGATCACCTGCGTCGGCGCGATGTCCGGGCCACCCGGCAGGATGGTGACGTTCAGCCCCTCTTCCTCATAGAACCCCTTGGCCTGGGCCACATAATAGCCCGCGAACTGGGCCTGGGTGACCCATTTCAGCTGCAGCGTCACATCCTCGGCCTGGGCACCGGTGCCCATGGCAGCCAGAAAGGCAGCAGTTACAAGTTTCTTCATCGTCAACTCCCCGTTTTGGGCCCGGCACCCGGGCCATTGGTTAATGCCGTTGTGACGGGTGCCAGAAAGTCACCCACCGTTCGATGAGCGAAATCATCCCGTAAAGGGCCGACCCCGCCAAAGCCGCGACCGCAATCGTGGCCCAAACCATGTCAAGGCCAAGCCGCCCCACCTCGGTACTGATGCGAAACCCCATGCCGTAGATCGGACTGCCGAAAAACTCGGCAACAATCGCGCCGATCAGGGCCAGAGTCGATGCAATTTTAAGCCCGTTGAAGAGGAAGGGCATGGCCGCAGGCAGCCGCAGCTTCACCAGCGTCTGCCAGTAGGACGCCCCCCAGGTTGCCATCAGATCACGCTGCATCCGCTCCGACGCCTGCAGCCCCGCGACCAGGTTCACCAGGATCGGGAAGAACACCATCACGACGACGACGGCGGCTTTCGACTGCCAGTCAAACCCGAACCACATCACCAGAATGGGCGCGAGGCCGACAATCGGCAGCGCCGCGACGAAGTTGCCGATGGGCAAAAGCCCCCGCTGCAGGAAAGGGCTGCGGTCAATCGCAATCGCCACCCCGAAGGCCGCCCCCGCCCCAATCAGGAACCCCGGAATCGCGCCTTTCAGGATGGTCTGGGCGAAGTCCTGCCACAGGGTCGGCAGCGACCCGGCGATGGTCGCCGCGATGGCGAAGGGCGCGGGCAGGATGACGGGCGGCACCGACAGCCCCCGCACCAGCCCCTCCCACAGGACAAGGACGGTTGCGCCAAGATCAGCGGCACCAGCGCCTTGCCAAACCGGGTGCGGGATACCGCACTGCCCGCAAGCCAGGCATTCAGCCCCCAGGCCGCTAACCAGACCGCCACCGACAGCCAAAGCGCGCTCATGCCGGAACCCCCATCCGCGCCCGTGCAAACCGCTCCAAGACGCCGACGGCCAAGATGAGCAACCCCGCCAGGATCGCCGCCGCGAACAGCGCCGCCCACATGATCAACGGCTCGCCGAACTGCGACCCGATCAGCATCCGCGCGCCCAAGCCCTCGATCGCTCCGGTCGGCAATTCGCCCACGATGGTCCCGACCAGCGAGGCCGCCACCGCCACCTTCAGCGAAGCGAAAAAATACGGCATCGAGGCTGGCAAGCGCAGCTTCAGGAACGTCGCCCATTCCCCCGCGCCATAGGTTTTCAGCAGGTCCAACTGCATCTGGTCGGGGGACCGCAAGCCCTTCACCATGCTCACCAGCACCGGGAAGAAACTGAGGTAAGCCGCGATGATCGCCTTCGGCAGGTCGCGCCCGCTCAGTCCCATCTGGCTGGAAACGACGATGATCATCGGCGCCAAAGCCACAATCGGGATCGTCTGGCTGATGACGGCCCAGGGCATCACGCTCATGTCCACCACCCGGAACCGGACAATCGCCATCGCCAGCGCCACGCCGAACACGATCCCAAGGCCAAAGCCCATCATCGTGCCCTTGAAGGTGATGTAGGCGTGGTAGACAAGGCTCCGCTTCGAGGTGACGGCCTGCCCGAAAAGCCCCTTCCACAGCTCTGCCCCCACCTGATGCGGCGGCGGCAACAGGGGTCGATCCTGCGTCATGGTTTGCGGCACCATCTCGGCGAAGGAAACCGTCGTCCCTGAACGCTCGGCCTGGTCATAAACCCAAGTCGCGTTCATCCAGACCGCCGCCGCGTACCAGACGGCCACGATCCCGCACAGGACGGTCAGCAAGGGGTACACAGTCGTCCGCAAACTCATCCCGCTACCCCCATTCTATGTCCCCAAATATCCCCGCCGGAGGCTCCGCCCGCTGCGGCAAACGCCAAGCCCTTCATCCCTTCGCCCACTGCGGCCAGGCGATCATCGCCACCGCGACCACCCCCAGCGCCATTCCGGCGATCTGCAGGCCCGTCGGACGCTCGCCAAAGATGAACCAGGCGACCAGCCCGATCATCACCAGCTGCACGATGGAGGAGACCGAGATTGCAACGGCAAGCCCGCTTTCCCGCATCAGCCGCACCATCATCAGATTGCCGACGCAGAACAGCGCAAGTGCTGCCAGCAGCACCCAGACTTGCGCATTGGTTACATAGGCCCGCAGCACGGAATTCGCCGTGATGAACACCGCCATCGCAGCCGCCAGCCACAGCATCAGCGCGCCGCTCATGACTCGCCCCCGAGAAAAGATGAATAATCCGTGAAGGCCCCGTGCGTAGAGACGGAAGGAAGACGCAAAGAAGACGGGAAAAAGACTGCGATTTCAGTCATCAAGATGCCCGGCGCGCAGCCCCTCCCGAACCCTGTGCGCAATCTCGATGAACTCCCGGCTGTCGCGGATATCCAGCGGCCGCTCCTTCGGCAAGGGCGAGTCGATGATGTCCGTGATCCGCCCGGGACGTGGGGACATGACGACGATCTTGGTGGAAAGGTAAACCGCTTCTGGGATGGAATGTGTAACAAAACCAATGGTTTTCCCGGTGCGCGCCCAAAGTTTCAGGACCTCTTCATTCAACCGATCCCGCACAATCTCGTCCAGCGCGCCGAAAGGTTCGTCCATCAAAAGGATATCCGCATCAAACGCCAGCGCCCGGGCGATTGAGGCCCGCTGCTGCATCCCCCCCGAAAGCTGCCAGGGGAACTTCTTGCCGAACCCCGAAAGCTCCACCAGGTCCAGAACCCGCTCCACCCGGGCATCCTGATCAGCCTTGGAAAACCCCATGATTTCAAGCGGTAAGCGGATGTTCCCACTGATGGTCCGCCAAGGATACAACCCCGCCGCCTGAAACACATAGCCATAAGCCCGCTTCTTGCGGGCTTCGTCCGGTGACATTCCGTTAACCGTCAAAGTCCCGTCTGTCGGATGCTCCAAAGCCGCAATCGCCCGCAGGAAAGTCGTTTTCCCGCAGCCACTTGGCCCGATGAAGCTAACAAAATCGCCCCGGTTGATCGTCAGGTTCAAATCCTTCAGCGCATGCACCGGCCCGTCCGCCGTCTGGAACACAAGGTTCAGCCCCCGTGCCTCGATCACCGGCGGACTAGAGTTCAGCGTATCCTTCAAACCCACGTCCCTTCACATTCCCGTTGCGACACCGTGCCACCCTTGCACCCGCCCCGCCCTGTCCCCACTTCACGGGAAATCGGAGGACCGCCATGCTTTTCAACACCTTGCAGACGACCCTCGCCTTCGCCCCCGCGCCCGAGGACCTGGACGACATCGACTTCCGCGCCCCCGTCATCGCCTTCGCCCCGCCCACCGACGACGAGGGATCCGAGCAGGGAGAGCCATGAGATTCTGCCTTTCGGAAATGCGTTCACGGGTCATCCCCTGAGCGATGGCTCTCTTGGGCGTGAAAACCTTCCGTCCACCATGCGGCTAGACCTCCAGCGGCACCAGCAATGGCTAGTATTGGGTTTGGCGGATACTTCAAAAACAGCTCAAGTGAATCAGGCCGGAAGAATGCAATTGCCGTCCCATAAGCGTTGACCGCGCCGCCCACCGTGAAGCTCCAGACGTCGTAGCGATTCAAGAGGTAGAGCAAGCCGCGCATTAGGATAAAGCTCGGCAGCGCGACTATCGCCGTAAAGATGAAACCAAAGAAGACTGTGCCGATCAGCGCGTGGAAAGCGGACATCGGGCCTGCACGGACCAACGCGACGATCATTGAATAAACGCCGACTACAAACGCAGCGGCCGCACAGGCGGCGACATAAGACAGGACGACACGAGCCCATTGAGGGGGCGCTTTGGCCTGCACGTTCTTTGCCTCCTCGTCCATCACACCCCCGTTGCCGGGATACCCGTCCGCTCCACCGGGCGGGGGGCGGTCAGGTCTTTCCACTGGGTCAGCGCGCGGTTGACGGCGGGGCGGGCCTCGCGGGATACGAACTTGCCATGGCCTTCTTGCGTACGCACCTCACCATCGTGGATCGCGACATGGCCGCGGGTCAGGGTGAAGCGGGGGAGGCCCTTGACCGTCTTTCCCTCGAACACGTTGTAGTCGATGGCGGACTGTTGCTTGGCCGCCGTGATCGTTTTTGTCTTCTCCGGGTCCCAGACGACGAGGTCCGCATCCGCGCCCACCAGAACCGCGCCCTTCCTGGGGTAGCAGTTCAGGATTTTCGCGATATTCGTTGAGGTTACGGCGACAAATTCATTCGGCGTGAGGCGGCCCGTGGCGACCCCGTGGGTCCAGAGCATGGGCAGCCGGTCTTCGAGGCCCCCCGTCCCGTTCGGGATCTTGGCGAAGTTGCCAAGGCCAAAGCGCTTCTGTTCCGTGGTGAAGGCGCAATGGTCTGTCGCCACCACCGAAAGACTCCCGCTCATCAGCCCCGCCCAAAGGCTGTCCTGATGCTGTTTGTTGCGGAACGGAGGGCTCATCACACGGCGGGCGGCGTGGTCCCAGTCGGGGAGGAAGTATTCGCTTTCATCCAGCGTAAGGTGCTGGATCAGGGGTTCCCCCCAGACGCGCTTGCCCTGTTGGCGGGCCCGGCGGATCGCCTCATGCGCGTCCTCACAAGAGACGTGGACGACATACAGGGGGACCCCCGCCATGTCGGCAATCATGATCGCGCGGTTGGTGGCCTCACCCTCCACCTGCGGCGGGCGGGAATAGGCGTGGGCTTCCGGCCCGGTGTTGCCCTCTGCCAGCAGCTTCGAAGTCAGTTCCGCCACCACATCGCCGTTCTCGGCATGGACCATCGCGAGGCCGCCCACGTCCCCTACCCGGCGGAAGGAGTTGAAGAGCTCATCATCGTTCACCATCAAGGCGCCCTTGTAGGCCATGAAGTGCTTGAAGCTGGTGATCCCCGCCTTGGCGCTGTCCTCAATCCCCTGCCAGACCTTCTCGCCCCACCAGGTGACGGCCATGTGGTAGGAATAATCGCAAGTCGCGCGGGTTGACTTGTTCGACCAGACCTTCGCCGCGTCCATCAGGTCCTGCCCCTGCCCCGGCAGGATGAAGTCGACGACCATCGTCGTCCCGCCCGACAACGCCGCCCGGGTGCCGGACTCAAAGTCATCCGCCGAGTAGGTGCCCATGAAGGGCATCTCCAGATGCGTATGCGGATCGATCCGCCGGGCATCACATAGCAGCCGGTCGCATCAAGTTCGGAGCCGCCCTTGAGGCCCTGCCCGATCTCGGTGATCACTCCGTTCTCGATCCGGACATCGGCCTTGTAGGTGAGGTCGGCGGTGACGACGGTGCCGTTCTTGATGATGGTGGTCATGGTTGAAGCCTTTATCGACATGAGATACGCATCTCCGCAGCTTGACCGTCTTTCGTCAATTCAGTAGAATTAGGAATTCCCCGCAGAAAGCTAACTGAACAATCGTCATTAATTTCGCGACTTTCGCCGATACCGAAACCTCTTTGTTTGCCGTCGACGCTTAGAACGACATCGGAGTCCTGTGACTCGTTGTAGAAACTCACTAAAATCAATGTTGAACCGGTTTCACAGGAGTCAACATATTCATTGCGCGCATCAGAAAAACCTGTCCAGAATGGATGCACCTAGGCGCATCCACCAGTTCAACGAGTGACGGTAGAGCTTGGACTGCTAAATCAAAGTTTCCCTTTTCAGCAGCTTGCAAAGATTCCCGGATTCCCTCGTTAGCCTCATCCGACAAACTACCCTGAACTGCCGGTGATCCAAGAATTAAGGAAAGCTGGGTTGCAAATTCTGCCATCGGACCTTCTACCGCTGCATAATTAGCTTCAGCCTCCGCAAGCCCACGCCGATAGCCCGTTTCTTCCGCCTCTGAAATGGCGCCTGAAGAGAGTCTGCTTTCAAACTGCATACCAGCGAAAAAAGAACCAATAAGTGTTCCAAATACTCCAATACCTACGCCAATTGCCTTAATCATGAGCTAGCTCCATCGTTTTTCACCCCACCACCTCCGCCACCTCAAGGCAGGCGTGGAGGAGCACATCCGTCCCCGCCGCGGCCCACTCCGGGCTGATCCTCTCGGCCTCGTTGTGGGACAGCCCGTCCACGCAGGGGCACATCACCATTACCGTGGGGGCGACGCGGTTGATCCAGCAGGCGTCGTGGCCTGCGCCGCTGACGATGCCCATGTGGGAATAGCCCAGCTTTTCAGCGGATTGCCGGACGATCTTCACAAGGCCCGGGTTGAAGGTGACGGGGTCGAAGTGGCCCACATCCTCGATCTCACACCCCAGACCCAACTCCTTCGCCACCGCATGGGCGGCGCGGATGACTTCGGCCTTCATCGCGTCAAGCTTGGCCTGTTCGGGGGACCGGATATCGACCGTGAACACAACCTTGCCCGGTATCACGTTGCGGCTGTTGGGAAAAACCTTCACCTGCCCCACCGCGCCCACGGCGTTCGGCTGGTGGCTCATCGCGATCTGGTGGACGCGTTCGGTGATCCGCGCCATCCCCAGCCCCGCGTTCACCCGCATGTTCATGGGGGTGCTGCCGGTATGGGCGTCTTTGCCGGTCAGCGTGATCTCCAGCCACCACAACCCCTGGCCGTGGGTGACAACGCCGATCTCTTTCCCTTCGGCCTCAAGGATCGGCCCCTGTTCGATGTGCAGTTCCAGCATCGCATGCATCTTACGCGCGCCGACGACCTCATCCCCGACCCAGCCGATGCGCGCCAATTCCTCGCCAAAGACCTTGCCGTCAAGGTCGCGGCGAGACTTCGCGTAGTCCTCGGTATGAATACCCGCAAAGACCCCGCTCGCCAGCATCGCGGGCGCAAACCGCGCGCCTTCCTCGTTCGTCCAATTGGTCACCACGATCGGGTGCTTCGTCTTCACGCCCATGTCGTTCAGCGTGCGCACCACCTCCAGCGCGCCAAGGACGCCGAGGACGCCGTCATACTTGCCCCCCGTCGGCTGGGTATCGAGGTGACTGCCCAGGTAAACCGGCAGCGCGGCAGGGTCCGTCCCCGCCCGGGTCGCGAACATGTTGCCCATGGTATCCACCCCCATGGTCATGCCCGCGGCCTTGCACCAGCCCGCGAAAAGGTGGCGCCCTTCGCTATCGGCATCGGTCAGGGTCTGCCGGTTGCAGCCACCCGCCACACCGGGGCCAATCAGCGCCATTTCCTCAAGGCTGTCCCACAGCCGTTCAGGATTGATCCGCAGGTTGTCCCCGGTTTTGACCATCTCACGCTCCCTGAACGGCGGGGCCATCCTGCCCCTTGCCGCGACTCATTTCCTGACCGTATGGTCAAGTGGAAGCGCACCACAACCTGACCAACCGGTCAACGAAAATATGACAGGCCTGGATGCCCGCCACATGACCGCAGATGCCCAGATTTCCCGCATCAAACCGGGCCGTCGCACGGAAATCCGGCGCGAGAATGAACGGGTGATTCTGGACGCGGCCGAGAAGGTCTTTGCCGAGGCCGGGTTCGGCGGGGCGACGATGCAGCTGATCGCCGACATGGCCGGGCTGCCGAAAGCGAACCTGCACTACTACTTCGCCACCAAGGAAGACCTTTACCGCAAGGTGGTGCAGCAGATCTTCGAGATCTGGCTGGATGCGGCGATGCTGTTTGATGATGCGCCGGGGCCCGTTGAAGGCCTTGGCGGGTACATCGACGCCAAGATGGATATCAGCCGTACGCATCCCTATGGATCGAAAGTCTGGGCGTCCGAGGTGATGCACGGCGCGCCGGTGATCCAGGATTATCTGGAAACCACGCTCCGCGATTGGACCGACGGCCGGATCGCCGCCATCCAGCGCTGGATTGATCAGGGCAAGATGCGCCCGGTCGACCCGCGCCACCTTCTCTACATGCTTTGGGCCACGACCCAGCATTATGCGGACTTTGGCCATCAGATTCAGACGTTGAACGACGGGCAGCCGTTGACAGACCGGCAATGGGCCGCCGCAAAGGCCAGCGTGAAGGACCTTGTCCTGCGCGGTATCGGCGCAATCTAGGGGAACAGAATGGACACCGCTGAGCTTGAGGCCGAGGCCGCTACACTAATCCTGCCGGACTTTGACGAAACCACGGCGCTGAAGCTGGGAAGCATTCTGGTAGACCTGGCTTTGGCCGAAAAGCTGCCTGTGGTGATCGACATCAGGACCGCCAACCGCACGCTGTTTCACGCAGGTCTGCCCGGATCAGCGCCGCTCAATGATCTTTGGGCGCTGCGGAAATCCAACACGGCGCTGATGTTCCAGGCGCCGTCCCTGCTGGTCGGGGCGCGCAACCGCGCCAAGGGCCAGACGCTGGAGCGCGATGCCCTGCCCGCTGCCCAATATGCCGACAATGGCGGCGCGGTGCCGATCATGGTGGCTGGCGCGGGGTTGGTCGCGGTGGCCACGGTATCAGGCCTGCCGCAGGTGGAAGATCACAAGCTGGTGGTCCGGGGCATCAAGGCGCTGCAGGCGGCCCAGGGCCAAATTTCTTGAGGAAGAAATTTGACAAAATCCTTGCTCACGGATTTTGAGCTTTGGTCGCTGGACTCCGTCAATTCGACTTCGACAAAGCTCATCGGGGCGCGGCCATCATTGATGACATTGTGCTCCACGCCCGCGCGGCGGCGGTAGGCGCTGCCCGCCGGGACGATTACCTTGCGTGACCCGCCCCCCGGCTCTTCCAGCAGCATATGGCAATCGGTAACCGCCGTGATCACGTAGTCATGACCGTGCCGGTGCCAGCCCGTCTCGGCCCCCGGGGCGAAATCGAACCGCGTCGCGCGCACCCGGTCGTCATCGATCAGCAAGGTTGCCGTGCAGGCGGGCCGCGTCACTTCGCGCCCCTTGCACAGGCGTTGCAGCTGCCTATCTGGCCTGAAAGCAAATCAGGGAGATGCCAGATGTTCAAAGGTCTCAAGCGGTCTATCCTCATCATCGTGGCCATGGTCACCGTTCTGCCCTGGGGCGTCATGCAACTGATGCAATAAGATCAGTCAAGCGTCTTCAGCACCTCGCCCAGGGTCCCGATCAATGCGTCGATCTGGGGCTTTGAGATGATCAGCGGTGGCGACATCGCGATGATGTCGCCGGTCGTGCGGATCAGGATGCCCTTTTCATAGGCCTTGAGGAAGGCGTTGAAGGCGCGCTTCGTGGGGGCGCCGTCGATTGGCTGCAATTCCACCGCGCCGATCAGGCCCATGTTGCGGATGTCGATGACATGGGGGTGATCCTTCAAAGAATGGATCGCCTCTTGCCAGTAGGGCTCCAGCTCGCGCGCGCGGTCAAAAAGGCCTTCTTCCTTATAGACCTCAAGCGTCGCGATCCCGCAGGCCGCGGCGATAGGATTGCCCGAGTAGGTATAGCCGTGGAAAAGCTCGATCAGGTTTTCCGGGCCGGTCATGAAAGCGTCGTGGATTTCCGCCGTGGTCAGGACGGCCCCCATCGGGATGACACCATTGGTCAGGCCCTTCGCGGTGGTCATCATGTCGGGGATCACGTTGAAATGCTGGGCGGCAAACGCAGACCCAAGGCGGCCAAAGCCGGTGATGACCTCATCGAAGATCAGCAGGATGCCATGTTTCTTGGTGATCGCCCGCAGCTTTTCCAGATAGCCCTTCGGCGGCATCAACACGCCGGTTGACCCCGCCATCGGCTCGACGATCACCGCCGCGATGGTTTCGGCCCCGTGCAGCGCCACAATCCGCTCCAGATCATCGGCCAGGTTCGCGCCGTGTTCCGGCTGGCCCTTGGTGAAGGCGTTCAGATGCGGCAGGTGGGTGTGCGGCAAATGGTCAACGCCGCCCAGAAGCGTGCCAAACACCTTCCGGTTGTTCACGATCCCGCCAACCGAGATCCCGCCGAAGTTCACCCCGTGGTAGCCCCGCTCCCGCCCGATCAGCCGGGTCCGCGCCCCTTCACCCCGGGCGCGGTGATAGGCGATGGCCAGTTTCAGCGCGGTCTCCACACTCTCCGAGCCGGAGTTGGTGTAGAACACATGCTCAATCCCCATCGGCGCGATGTCGATGATGCGGTTGGCAAGCTCAAAGGCAATCGGGTGGCCCATCTGGAAGGCGGGGGCGTAGTCCAATTCTGCCGCCTGCTTCTGGATCGCCTGGACAATCTTAGGGCGGCAGTGGCCTGCGTTGCAGCACCACAGGCCCGCCGTCCCGTCCAGCACCTGCCGCCCATCGCTGGTGGTGTAGTGCATGTCCTTGGCGGCCACGAACATCCGGGGGTTTTTCTTGAACTGCCGGTTCGCGGTGAACGGCATCCAGAAGGCGTTCAGGTCGTTCGGGGCGTTGCGGTCCAGGGCCATGGGGTTCTCCTTGGGCCGCAGGCGGGGCGGCGAATGATTTGACGTGGCACGCGGGGGCAAGCTATCCATGGGGGCCCCAAGGTCAAGCGTGATCCCCTGCTCTTTTACCGTCAAGTCCCATGCCTGCAGTCGCCCGCTCCCGTATTCAGCAGAAAAACCGCGAGAACATCCTCGACGCGGCGCTGGAGGTGTTTTCCCAGCACGGTTTTCGCGGCGCGACGCTGGATCAGATCGCCGAGGGGGCCGGGCTGTCAAAGCCGAACCTGCTCTACTATTTTCCGTCGAAAGAGGCGGTGCATACCGCGCTCTTGACCGGGCTTCTGCACACCTGGCTTGATCCGTTGCGGGCGATGGATCCCAAGGGCGAGCCCGTGGCAGAGGTTCTGGCCTATGTCCGCCGCAAGCTGGACCTCGCCCGCGACTACCCCCGCGAAAGCCGCCTGTTCGCTGGTGAAATCCTGCAAGGTGCCCCCCGGATGCGCGCGGCGATCGAGGGCGATCTGAAAGCGTTGGTCGAGGAAAAGGCGAAAATCCTGGTCCGCTGGATGGATGAGGGTCGGCTGGCCCGGGTCGATCCGGTGCATCTGGTCTTTTCAGTCTGGGCCCTGACCCAGCACTATGCCGACTTTGACGTGCAGGTCCGCGCGGTGCTTGGCCCGGGGCATGACCCCTTTACCGAGGCAGGCGGATTCCTGGAGACGCTGTTCACGCGGCTTCTGCGGCCCTGATGTCCAGCGCGGACAGATACTCCATGCCCATGAATTCAATGACTTGCGGGCGGCGATTCACCTGCCGTTAAGGTTTGGACCGGTAGAATTTTCCAGATTACCCGGATGCTCGTTAGCACATTTTCAGCTATTCTCTGCCGAAAGGCCCTCTGTCTACGGGAAAAGCCAAAATGGATCCTGTCACCGCCATCTGCACGCAGTTGCCACAGCCCCCCAGCCCGGCCCAGGTGCCCGCTGAACGGCTGGTGTCGGTTGCCGCCGCGCAGACCCCGCCGCCTCGTCACCGCCACCCAGCGCAATGACGCTGTTCGCCAACCTGCAGCAACCCTCGCCCAAGCCACCGTTGAACTGGCCGAGCGTGATGAAGATCAGCACCCGGCCACCGCAGCCCGCGCCGCCGCCGACGCCGCGCGAGAGGCCTATATCAAAGCCAGCATCGCCGCAGGGGTCAGCCCGCTGCCGCTGCCGTAAGCGAACCGTTCTGCCCTGCCCTAGCTTGCCGCAAGGCAAAGGCCAAAGCGACGGGCCTTATTCCGCCGCCTGGACGCTTGGGTTGTTCGGATGCGTCGTCCAGTTGGCGTAGTCGCCCACCACCGTTCCGGTGCGCGGGTCGACGGTGCCCTTCTGCATCGGCACCATGGTGATGCAATTGTCCACCGGGCAGACGTTGACACATAGGTTGCAGGCAACGCACTCGTCATCCATCACCTGGAACACGCGGTCCGCGCTCATGGAAATGGCCTGGTGGCTGGTGTCTTCGCAGGCGGCATAGCAGCGCCCGCATTTGATGCAGTCATCCTGGTTGATATGCGCCTTGGCGACGTAGTTCAGGTTCAGATACTGCCAGTCGGTCACATTCGGCACTGCGCGGCCGACAAGGTCTGAAAGGCCAAGCTGCTTTTCGTCAAGGTATTGCGAGAGGCCAGAGATCATCTCTTGCACGATCTTGAAGCCATAGGTCATCACCGCCGTGCAGACCTGCACGTTCCCGGCCCCAAGCGCCATGAATTCCGCCGCATCACGCCAGGTGGTGACGCCGCCGATGCCGGAAATCGGCAGGCCACGGGTTTCGGCACCGCGCGCAATCTCGGCCACCATGTTCATCGCAATGGGCTTTACCGCCGGGCCGCAATAGCCGCCATGGGTGCCCTTGCCGTCGATCATCGGCTCAGGCGAGAAGCTGTCCAGGTTGACGCTGGTGATCGAGTTGATCGTGTTGATCAGCGACACCGCATCCGCCCCGCCGCGCTTTGCCGCCTCGGCCGGTCCAAGGATATTGGTGATGTTCGGCGTCAGCTTTACAATGCAGGGCATGCGAGAATGTTTCTTGACCCAGCGCGTCACCATTTCAATGTATTCGGGCACCTGGCCCACGGCTGACCCCATGCCGCGTTCGGCCATGCCATGCGGGCAGCCGAAGTTCAGTTCCACCCCATCCGCCTCGGTATCCTCAATCCGGTGCAGGATGTCTTTCCAGCTGTCTTCATCGCAAGGCACCATCAGGCTGATGACCATGGCCCGGTCGCGCCACTTGCGCTTGACCTCCTTGATCTCGCGCAGGTTCACCTCCAGCGGGCGGTCGGTGATCAGTTCGATGTTGTTCAGGCCCAAAAGGCGGCGGTCTGCGCCCCAGATCGCGCCATAACGCGGGCCGTTCACGTTCACGACCGGCGGTCCTTCCGAGCCGAGGGTCTTCCAGACCACCCCGCCCCAGCCCGCCTCAAACGCGCGTTCGACGTTGTATTTCTTGTCCGTCGGCGGGGCCGAGGCCAGCCAGAACGGGTTGGGGGATTTGATGCCGATAAAATTGGCGGACAGGTTAGCCATGGGAGACCTCCTTGGCGAATGCTTGGAAGGGGTGCGTAGGGTGGGCGATCCGCCCACCGTCTGTCAGAAAAGCGACCAGAGAAAGCCGATCAGATCGCCGCCATACTGGCCAAGCTTGGGGATAAGATAGGCCCAGGCCACGCAGCCCAGGCCGTTCCAGAAGGCAAAGCGCGGCAGGGTCATCCCGCTCATCCCGGCCATCAGGAACACGACCGGCCGGAAGACCGTGGTGAAATGGCCGATCAAAATGGTCACCGGCCCGTATTTCGCGAAAGAGGCTTGCGCCTTTTCCACCATCTCGGGGTGGTCCTTCAGGGGCCGCATGGTCAGGACGGTGGTCCCGTAGCGCCAGCCCAGCCAGTAACTGAAGCTGGAGCCGATCAGCGCGCCCACCGTCGCCCCGGCCCAGAGGGGCCAGAACGGCACAGCCCCGGTCGCGGCCAGC
>JAAUPC010000038.1 GCA_012036325.1 Paracoccaceae bacterium | reverse complement strand
TAGCGGAGTTGGGTGGCATCCGGGGTGCCGGGAGCACCGTCCGAGTCGTAATTGGTACCATTCCATTGAAGGGCCGCATAATTGGCGCTGTTGCCAATGGCCCCTCCCTGGTTCCAGAGATAACTCCATCCGGTTGCAGGGCTACCGCCCTGAAACGCATCCTGGAAATCGGCAACCACCACATTGCCCGGCGGGGTATAGGCCGGTGACATGTTTGAAATCCAGTCGTGAATCAATTGTGCACCCACACTGTCGATCATATTTTTGCCAGAGGCGGCATACTAAAGGTTCGGTGTACACTGTTCACCCGCTTATACAACACCGAAGCGTTCAGGTCTGTAGGTACGATGACCCTGGGGTCAGACAGCCCGAGTGAAGTAAGCAGTTGTCCGTAAATCAGACCCTGGGCATCAAGGGGAGTAGAAAGCCGGGTATCAAACTGGGCCTGAACAGACACTCCCGGCCTGTGGCAGGAAGCACAATTGGCATCCAGATAGGCGCGGGCGCGGTCTTCGCGGTTGATGGAGAGAAGCAGGTCGCGTTGAAACGTGGTCAGCGCGCCCTGATAATCACTCAGACGATAGCGCGAGATGCCCGCCAGAAACAGCGCGGCCACGCTTTCGCCCATCACATAGGCGTAGATGATCATGATCCCCGACGGCGGGATGATCGGCCCGATGATCGCGCTAGCGGCTGTGATCGCGGCGGCGAAGGGTTTCGGGTAGCCCTTCTTTTCCATCTGCGGGATGATGATCGACCCCAGGGCCGAGACATCCGCCACCGCCGACCCGGAAATGCCTGCGAACAGCATCGAGTCGACCACGTTGACCTGCGCGAGGCCGCCCCGGAAGTGGCCGACCATGGCCTGTGCAAAACCCACGATCCGGGCCGAGATGCCGCCGCGGTTCATCAGTTCGCCCGCCAGCATGAAGAACGGGATCGCCATCAGGGGGAAAGAGTTCATCCCCTCATAGACGTTGCGGTAAAGAAGGACGATGTCGCGTTCCTGCCCGTTCAGCCACAAAAGGAGGGCAGGTGCTGCGAGGAGGCCGAAGACCACCGGCAGGCCCAGCATCAGGAAGACAAGGAACAGGGGCAGGAAGAAGCTGAGCATCTATTCGGCCCCCGATCCAAGCAGGATGGTTTCGGGAATGTCGCGCAGCCCCTCGGGCCCCCGGATCAGTGCGTAGATGTTGCGCAGGGCCAATTCGACGGCCACCAGCAACAGAAGCGCCACGCCGACCAGAAGCGAGGCCATCATGCAGGATTTCGGCACTTTCATCCATGTCGCAAAGTCGACGCTGACCGGCACTCGCAACGAATCTGTCTCGAACCGGCCGCCAAGGCCCGTCACCTCGGACCAGCCGATGCCAAGCGCGATCCAGAGGACAAGGATCGTGACCGCCATCAGGAAAACCGACATCGCTGTGGCCACCAGGCGCGGCAACAGGCGGATGACCATGTCGATGGCGACGAACCCGCCGCGCCGGAAGGCGGTCGGGGCCATGAGACCCGTGGACCAAAGCATCAGGAAGCGCGAGGCTTCCTCGGGCCAGGGCAGGGCATTGTTCAGGACATAGCGGAAGAAGACCTGCGTCAGGATAACCACGACCATCAGGCCAAGGCAGACAGCCCCAATCCAGCGGCCAAGCGCCAGAAGCGCGCCGTTGACAAGGCCAAGGCCGTTGCAGATGGCCAGAAGTGCGGTCACGTCTCCTCCCTTCACCCCCCTTTTGGCGGGGGGTCAGCCGTCAAATCGTCCAAACCTGCCTTTCGCGAAGACCAGCGGCTCGCCCTCCTCCAGGGTCAGCCGCAGGACCTGTCCTACAATAATCAGATGATCGCCGCCGTCATGCGTTGCGTGCTGGGCGCAGTCAAAACGGGCCAGCGCGCCGGGTAGGGTCGGCACCCCTTCGGCGTTCGGCTGCCAGTCCAGGTCATCAAACCCCGGGCCGCCCCGCGAAAACCGGGTGGGCAGGTCAGCCTGGTGCTGGCCCAGAATGTGGATGGCATAGTGCGTCGCGGCGGCAAAGAACGGGTAGCGTTGCGAAGCCTTGGCGGGCGACCAGAGGACCAGCGCAGGATCCAGCGAAAGGCTGGAGAAGCTGTTCGCCGTAAAGCCCATCGGTCCGTCGGGACCTTGGATCGTGACCAGTGTCACGCCCGTCGCAAAGCGCCCCAGCGCATCGCGGAGCACCCGCGCATTTGCGGCGTCTGGCACAATTCCGCCCGCGTGGATGCCGCCGTCTGCCATCACGCGACCTCGTGTCCCTGGGCCAGCGTCAGAAGCTCGAACCAGGTCTGGCGGTCCATCGGCACCTTCAGGGCGTCCGAGATTGTCGCGATGCGGGACAGGGTGTTGGTGCCAAGGACGGGGATGATTTTCGCCGGGTGGTGCAGCAGCCAGGCCACGGCGACGGCGGTCCAGTCAGTGCCAGCGGCCTTTGCCAAGGCGTCCATTCGGGCGGAAAGGCCGTCATTTGCTTCGGCGCGCAGATGGCCACCGGCAAGCGGGCTCCAAGCCATCGGGGGAAGGCCACGCTCCTGCAGGAAAGCGAGGTCGCCGTTGGTGAAGGGGTCCCGGCAGTTCAGCGACAGCTCGATCTGGTTGGTGACCAGTGGCGTGGTCATCGCCGATTGCAGCAGCGTGAAATCCCAAGGCCTGAAGTTCGACACACCCACGGCGCGGACCTTGCCGCTGGCAACAAGCGTGTCGAGCGTGCGGCCGGTGTCGTGGTGGTCCATCAGCGGGTCGGGACGGTGGATCAGCAGAAGGTCGATCCGGTCGGTCGCCATCTCGCGCAGAGAAGCCTCGACCGAAGCGGTGATATGCGCGGAAGAAGTGTCGTAATGCTTGACCCGCGCCGCCGAATGGCGACCCACGGGAGCGACGATGTCGCATTTCGTCACGATCTCGATCCGGTCGCGCAGTCCGGGTGCCGCGCGCAACGCCGCACCCAGCACCGTCTCGGCCGCGTAGCCGCCATAGATATCGGCCTGATCCATCGTGGTGATGCCCTGCGCCAGACATGCCCCGACCTTGGCTTGCACGTGACCGGGCGAGGTGTCCGGGTCGTCGCCCAAACGCCACATGCCGTAGACCAGCCGGGACATCGTGATCGGGCCAAGGGTGACACGTTCCATTAGCGGCGCACTCCAAGGCCCAAGGGCGTGGCAGGGGTCGTGGCCGGGACGCGGCCATAGGCGTGGGGCAGGGAACAGGTCTTCAACTGGGGCATCACCTTCGTGCCGAAATGGTCGCATTCATCCAGATGCGGATAGCCCGAGAAGATGAAGGCCCGGATGCCCATTTGCTGGTATTCCTCAATCTTGGACATAACCTGATCGACCGACCCGACAAGCGCCGCGCCGCAGCCCGACCGGGCGCGACCGATCCCGGTCCAGAGATGGGGTTCGATATAGCCGAACTGGTCGGCGAGTTCCCGTGCCCGGGCCTGATGCGCGACGCCCAGGCTGATGCTGTCATGTGCCCGGTCGCGGATCATGCGCCCATATTCGTCGTCGAGTTTCGAGACGATGTAGTCGGCATAATCCCGCGCCTCGGCTTCGGTGTCGCGCACGATCATGTGGACGCGCAGACCATAGTCCAGCGTCCGGCCATGTGCTTCGGCGCGGGCGTGCACGTCCTGCATCCGCTTGGCCAGCATTTCCTTCGGCTCCGGCCACATCAGGTAGACGTCGCACTGCGCCCCGCAGAGTTCGAGCGCGTCGGGCGAATAGCCGCCGAAGTAGAGAAGCGGGCCGCCATTCTGCTGGTAGGGGCGCGCCGGGTCGGTGGTGATCTTGGCGATGTGGTAGACCTCGCCCGAATATTCGATGTGGTCGCGGGTCCAGGCCTGACGGAGAATTTCCACGACCTCATGGCTGCGCTTGTAGCGGAAGGCGCTGTCGGCGACCTCTCCCGGGAAATCCGAGGAGATGACGTTCAGCGTCAGGCGGCCCTGCAGCATATGGTCCAGCGTGGCGACGGTGCGCGCCAGCATCACCGGCTGCATTTCGCCGCAGCGGATGGCGGCGAGAAAGTTGATGCGGTCGGTGATCGGGGCGCAGCCCGCAACGAAGGAAAGCGTGTCCTGTCCCACCTGATAGGACGACGGACACAGGATGTTGCGGAACCCGTGGCCTTCGGCGCGCTTCACGATATCGGAACAATGCGCCCAGCTTGACCGCAGGTCGCCGTCGGGCACGCCAAGGAATTGGTAGTCGTCTGAACAGAGCGCCGCGAACCAGCTGACTTCGCAGGCGTCCAGGTCAGGTGAGGTGATCGGCACGACCGACATGATTCTCTGGCTCCGACTGCGGCTTTCCTCTTGCGTAGCATTGGCTTTGATGTAGATCAATCGTGTATCAATTTTGGATGCGACGTCATGGCCCACCCCGGTTCGCTGCCGCTCTACCAGCAGATCGCCGAGCTTCTGATCCGTGACATCGCGGCAGGGCGGCTGATCGACGGGGAACGTCTGCCGCCGGAACGGGACATGGCGTCCACCATGGGAATTGCCGTTGGCACCCTGCGACAGGCGCTGAAGTCCTTGACAGAGAAGGGACTGCTGGACCGGGTCCAGGGGTCGGGCAACTATATCCGCGCCAAGGCCGATGCGGCCTCGGTCTATGCCCTTTTCCGGCTGGAACGGGTCGAGGGCGGTGGCCTGCCCACCGCGCGGGTCCTGTCGGTCGACCGCTGTGCCAAGAACCCCGCGCTGCCAGCCTTTGGGGCCAGTGCCGAGGGGCACCGCATTCGCCGCCTGCGGTTCCTCTCGGGCCGGGTCGCGGCGGTCGAGGAAATCTGGCTGGACGGGGCCGAGGTGGACCGGATCGCACAGGGGGACCTGCTGGAATCCCTCTATCTTTTCTACCGCCAGCGCCTTGGCATCTGGATCTCGCGGGCTGAAGACAGCATCAGCCAGGGCGCCCTGCCGGACTGGGCCCCGCCTGAGTTTCCGCACCCCTACGGCACGCCCTTGCCGCAGATCACCCGGGTCAGCTGGGCGCAGGACGGCAGGTCAGTCGAAGCCTCGCTGACCTGGTATGACCCCGAAACCGTGCGCTATGTGGCGCGCCTGAAATAGGATTTCAAAATGCTGCGCTACGGGATCATCGGCTGCGGAATGATGGGGCAGGAGCATCTGCGCAACATCGCCCTTCTGGATAACGCCAGCGTCGCCGCGATATTCGAGCCAGACTCGGCCATGCGCGCCGCGGCGTCGGCCATGGTGCCGGGTGCGCGGATGGTCGGGTCGGTGGCCGAGGTGCTGGCCGACCCGCAAGTGAACTGCCTTCTGATCGCCAGCCCCAACCATCTGCACCTTGGCCAGCTGGAGGAAATCGCCCGCATCCGGCCGCTGACGACCTTATGTGAAAAGCCGCTTTTCACCGATCCCGCAGACGCGCCCCGACTGGCAGCCTTGCGCGCCAATTACCCAGCGCCGATCTGGGTGGCGATGGAATACCGCTACATGCCCCCCGTGGCGCACCTCTTGCGTGAGGCAGAGGCGGCAACCGGTGGTGTCAAGATGCTGACGATCCGCGAACATCGCTTCCCCTTCCTGCAGAAGGTCGGCCACTGGAACCGCTTCAACCGTAACTCGGGCGGCACGCTGGTCGAAAAATGCTGCCATTTCTTCGACCTGATGCGTCTGGTCGCGGGCTGCAATCCAGTGCGGGTCATGGCTAGCGCCGGGCAGGCCGTGAACCACCTGGACGAGGTTTATGACGGAGAGCGGTCCGACATCTGGGACCATGGCTATGTCATCGTCGATTTCGCATCCGGCATGCGGGCGATGCTGGAACTGTGCATGTTCGCCGAAGGCAGCCGCTATCAAGAGGAAATCTCGGCCGTGGGCGCAAAGGGCAAGATCGAATGCCTCGTGCCCGGACCGGGCCGGTTCTGGCCGCGCCATCTGGGGCCTGCCCCGGTGCCGAAAGTCATCCTCAGCCCCCGCCATCCGGCCGGGCCGATCGAACTGGAGATACCAGTCGACCCGGCGCTTCTGGCAGCAGGGGACCACAACGGATCAACCTTCTATCAGCATCAGGGGTTTCAGCGGACCGCGACCGGACTGCAGCGGCCTGAAGTGTCCTTGGAAGACGGCTGGTGGGCCGCTGCCATCGGCCAGGCTGCGCAGCAAAGCGCAGCGACAGGCCAGGCGGTTACCCTGCATCCGCTTTAGGGCACGCCATAGCCGCCCGATTTTGGCACAGGGCCCAGCGCGCCGCATGCGCGGGGGCATGTCACACTGACGAACGACTGTTACAACCCCCACCGCTGAAACGCTGTGGCGGTTCCAGTCTTTTTGTTCGCCTTGAGGGATTTAAGTGGTGCCCAGAGCCGGAATCGAACCAGCGACACGCGGATTTTCAATCCGCTGCTCTACCAACTGAGCTATCTGGGCACGCTTTGGTGGGGGCGTGATACCCAAGGGGCGCGGGGCTGTCCAGAGGGAAAACGCCCTAGTGGGGGCGTGATCCGGACGGGGTGTCGGGGTCGTCTTGGGCGGCTTCTTCGGCCTCGTCGCCCTTGGCGGGGATACGGTAGCTTTCAGTCAGCCAGCGGCCAAGGTCCACGTCGGCGCAGCGGCGCGAGCAGAACGGGCGGTAGTCCGATGAAACCGGTTTGCCGCAGATCGGGCAGCTCATGCCTGCGCCCCTTGCAGAAGATCGGTAAGGGGGAGGCGGTCGCGCTTGCGGGTCAATTCATAAAGGCCAAGCGTGGTCCAGCCGGCCAGGTTTGTCTCACCCTCGGCCTTGAAGGCAGCCTTGATCACCTGGTCCAGAATGTGCCGGTCGCGCTTCGGCATCGGCGCAAAGTCCACCACCACCTGTCCGCCAAGACCGCGCAACCGCAACTGGCGCGGCAACTCGCGGGCGGCGGCGATGTTCCCCTTCAGGCTGGCAGCGGGGCTGGTGTCCGGGCCTGTGTTCACATCCACTGCCACCAGCGCGCGGGTCGGCTCCAGCATCATGTGGCCGCCACCTTCAAGGCTGATGCGGGGCGTCAACAGCGCTTCGACCGCCTCGGTCACGCCATGGCGCTCAAAGCTGCCCGCGTCGGTGTCGGCCTCATCCACAGCCGGGTCGAGCCAGTCGCGGAACGCCAGTTCATGTGCGCCGGTCCCGTCAACCAGAAGCTCCGGCCCGCCGTTCAGATCGGCCAGTACCGCCTCGGCCAGACCGCGCATCGCGGCGATGTCTTCGGCAATTGCGTCCTCCTCGGCCTCGGCGCAGCCGGACCGCAGGATCAGCCCCAACGCGGGCCGGCCCCTTCCATGCCTGCCTCGGCCATGGCAGCCAGGCTGGTGCGAAGGTCTTCATCCTTGATCCGGCGGCTGATGTTCAGGCCTGGCGCATCCGGGGTGATGATCGCAAAGCGCGATTTGAACAACAGCCGCGTCGTCACCGGCAGGGCTTTGCCCGCTTCGGCCGGACCCGAGACTTGCACCAACAGCCGCTGGCCCGGGGCGACGCCTGAAATCTGCCGCAGAAAGCCTGAAGCGCCCTGCGGCAGCTTCACGAAGATCCCGCCCTGGCCCTTCACGGGCCGGTCGGCCACGGCGCGATAAATGGCACCCGGCAGGGGGGTATCCTCGGCCGGATCAACCGCCAACTCCTCCAGTCGCCCATCGACCAGAAGGGCCGCCGCCTGCCGCCCTGCGATTTCGTCCAGCATCAAGGCGCGGCCGATCATGCTTGCCTCCAGACGGGGTAGCCGATGGCGGTCAGCAAAGTTGCGGTCTCGGCAACGGGCAGCCCCATGATCCCGGTGAAACTGCCGGAAATCCAGGGGATGAACGCCCCCGCAAGGCCCTGGATGCCATAGCCCCCGGCCTTGCCCTGCCATTCGCCACTGCCAAGATAGGCGTTCAGTTCATTGTCCGACAGCCGCTTCATCTTGACGACGCTTTCGCTGGTCCGGGTCAGCATCCGGTCACCCCGGCGCACGGCCACGGCGGTGATCACCTGATGCCGCCGCCCCCCCAAGGCCGTCAGGAAGGCCGCCGCTTCGCCTGCATCGGCGGGCTTGCCAAGGATACGGCGGCCTAGGGCCACGGTCGTATCTGCGCAGATCACCACGTCGTCGGGGTCACAGGCCACCGCAAGCGCCTTTTCCCGTGCCAGACGCTCGGCATAGGGGCGGGGCAATTCGCCCTTTCGCGGGTCTTCGTCAATGTCGGGCGGCAGGATTGCATCCGGCACGATCCCGAGCCCTGCCAGCAATTCCTTGCGGCGCGGCGAGGCCGATCCAAGGATCAATCTCATAGGTGTATTCCGCGCATCTTGGCCCGAAAAACGGTGCCCACGTTTCGGGATGCGCTCACTTGAAGCGATAGTTGATGCGGCCCTTCGACAGATCGTAGGGGGTCATCTCGACCTGCACCTTGTCACCTGCCAGAACCCGGATCCGGTTCTTGCGCATCTTGCCTGCCATCACCGCGATCAGTTCATGGCCGTTCTCGAGTTCGACCCTGAATGTCGCATTGGGCAAGAGTTCCTTGACGACACCGGGGAATTCGAGAATGTCTTCCTTGGCCATGGTCTCTCCATTGCGGGCGGGCCCGCGGATGGTCCGCAGGCTTCCGCACGGGCGTATGCCCCCGAAAGGGCCGGGTTTCAAGCGGATTCTGGTGCGCGGTGCGGGGTAGGGGCCCGGGTTAAAGCGCACGCATCCAGAACTGCAGCGGTTTCAGGGTTTCAGCGCTGTCGCCAAGGTCCTTCCAGCTGAAGCGGGCGATGATGCCCGGCAGGGGCTCATACCCCCGACCGCGCCAGAAGGCATCGTTGCCCCGATAGGCCGCCGGTCTTGCCGGGTGGTCCTCGGGGCGGACTACCGAACAGAAGGCGACATGGCTGCGGCCAAGGCTGCGGGCGTGATCCTCGCGCAGGTCGATGAAGCGGTGGCCAAGGCCGATACCGCGGTAGGGGCGCAAAAGGACGGACTCGGCCCCGTAAAGGATCTTCTCCAGCGGGATGCCGAGGGCCTGGAACGGGGCGGCGAATTCCGGCGCGTGATCCTCCATCGGGGTGGAGGTGGAGGCTCCGACAAGCGTTCCGTCATGAAACGCCCCCACCAAGAGCGCGCCGGGATTGTCGCGGTAGGTGGACAGGTACTGGCGTTCGTAGTCAAGCGTGCCGTCGTAAAGATACGGCCAGTCGCGGAAGACGGTGATCCGCAGCTGCGCAACCTGATCCAGCGCGGCCTCAAGATCGGGGCCGCGCAGGGCGTGGACGGTGATGTCGTCGATGTTCACCGGCTCACCTGGGCGATCCAGTCGTTGAGGTTGTAGAAGGTGGTGATCCGCGAAATGCGGCCCTCCCGCACCTCAAAGAACCCGCCGGCGGGCAGGATGTAGGTCTGGCCCTTTGCTTCTGGCAGGCCGGGGTCGGTCTGCAGATACTGTCCATGGACCACGAATTCCGCCGCGGCGCGGGTGCCGTCGTCGGTCGCGAAGATCACCATTTCCTGCAACTGCTCGCGGTAGCTGACGCCCATGTGGCTGCAGAATTCGGCGAACTTTGCGCGGCCGATCCGGGGGGTGCCTTCGTTCACCCGGTGCTCGATGTCGTCGCTCAGGCAGGCGAGCATGCCGTCGGGGTCCCCGGCATTGAAGGCGGCATAATAGCGGGTGATGAGGGCGAGGGTGGCGGCTCGGGGCATCGGTCTCTCCTGACTTTGGAGAGAGAGTAGCGGGGAGGGGGGCGGTTTCCAAGCGGGCAGGTCTGCATCAGGAAAAGGAACCCTGTCCTGCGTGGACAAAAAATCGCCACAAGCGATTTCAATGTGTTGTGTGTGGCGATTCATAAATAATTAGCAATTGAACTAACCATTTTTTGCCGATGGGATTACTAGTCCTTTTGGAGGGTCAGGGCGGGGAGGGCTGCCGTGCCCCATGCTGAAAAGGGGCACGGCGGTTTGGGGATGGCGCGGGGCCTAAAGCGCTGCGCGGATCGTCTCAAGGATGGGCGTCGTCGGGCGGCCGATCAGGCGGCTGAGGGTGCGGCTGGTGTCGTTCAGCGCCCCTTCGCCCGCGCGGGCATCGCTGTCGGCCAGGATCTGGGCAAAGCCTTCGGGCAGGCCAAAGCCGACCAGCGCCGCCGCATAGTCCGCCTGCGGCATGCTGACGTAAGCCACCGGCTTGCCCGCCGCCTGTGCCACTGCAGCGGCAAAGTCAGCGCCGGTATGGGCGATGTCGCCCGCAAGCTCATAGGTCTTGCCCGCATGAGACGCATCAAGGGCGGTCACCGCAATCGCCTCGGCAAAGTCCTTGCGGGCGGCAGAGGCGACAAGACCCGTGCCCGCCGCCCCGATCATCGTGCCATGGGCAATCGCGGCCCCAAGCGCCCCGGTGTAATTCTCGGTGTACCAGCCGTTGCGCAGGATCGTGGCGGGGATGCCAGCCTCGCGCAGGGCAACCTCGGTCGCGATATGGTCTTGCGCCAGGATCAGGGGCGAGGCGTCACCCTTCAGGATCGAGGTGTAAAGGATGCGGGCAACCCCTGCCTCTTTCGCAGCCTGGATGGCGCGGCGGTGTTGTCCTGCGCGGTCGTTGAAATCGTTCGAGGAGATGAGGACGAGGGTCGTCACCCCCTTCAACGCGGCCGGATCGGCGGTGGTATAGTCGAAAGCGCGCACCTCCACCCCCAGATCGGCGGCCTTTTCCGGGCTGCGGGCTAGGGCGATGGGGCTGGCCCCGCGGGCCTGAAGGGCGGCGATGGCAAGGCGGCCAAGCTGGCCGGTGGCTGCGGTGATGGCGATGGTCATGGGTCTCTCCCGTTGGTTGACAGGGGGAGAGATACGGTATTACTTACGAAAAGGAAGTACGCACATATTTGTTAGTATCCCGAGAGGCCGCACAGCATGATGAACAAGACTGCACAGGGGTTGCTGGACGGCTGGCAGCTTGGGAACGTGCTGGCGGCGGATTGCCCGTCGCGCGGCATTCTGAACCACCTGACCAACCGCTGGGGGACGCTGGTGATGGTGGCCCTTGCCACCGGCCCGCACCGCTTTGCCGAGCTGCGCCGCAAGGTCGGCGGGGTGAGCGAGCGGATGCTGAGCCAGACCCTGAAGGACCTGGAGGCGGACGGCTTCGTTCTGCGCACCGCCCACCCGGTGGTGCCACCGCATGTGGAGTATGAACTGACGCGGTTGGGACGTGAGGCCGCAGGGCATGTCGTGGCGCTGGTCGGCTGGATCGAAGGCGCGCTGCCGGAGATACTGGCGGGGCAGGTGCGGGTGGCGGCGGAGTGAGAGGGTGGGGTGGAACCGATCCTACGCTGGCTCTGGAATTCATTGATCGGGAAGAATCCGGCACTTTACATAGCGATAGACTTTGCCATACCCAGCCTTCTTGAGCGCCTTCATGACATGCCCTTTGAGGAACAGCTCCGATGGCAAGATCGGATCATGCCAGAGGTCGGCCCCCTCCAGCGCCGCCGCGCTGACTGCAATGTCATTGTCCTTGATGTCTATAGCGGACCAGCGCGCGTCTGGTCCGCTGTCGTACCGGTAAGGGCGGACTTGGGTGCTTTCGGCTGGCAGGAAGCACTGCTTCTTCTGAGACAGGCGCACATAGTGGTAGTCTGCATCCACCGCCTCGATCTCCGGCGTCTCCGGCGTCACCTTCGCAAAGCGATAAAGTTGGACGGGAACCACGTAGCCATTGCCAAGGTCAAACTGGCGGAAGACATCGGCGAGCGGACGGCATGCCAGGAAAGCCGACGCAACGAACGCCGGAGGAAGGCGCTCAAAGCGCTGCATCCGCTCCCCCGCGTAGATCGGCAGGGGCCAGGTCTCCGGTGGGGGCATTTGCTGGTTCTTGATCTCGCGCCACCCCGGCGACTCCCAGTCGATCTTTCCACTTTTCACATGACGGCCGTCGCTTGGAAATATGCCGATGTATACATCCTCGTCTGTCATAACCTCTCCCACATGCATAAAGCCCCGATGCAATCGCAGCCGATCCGAACAGCCTAGACGTTATTGCACCATGCTGATTGAAGTCCTCTGCGATGCGGATACGACCCTTGAGTGCACCGAAACGCGAGAAGTTCTGCACCTGCGGCGCGCCGATCAGCCGAGCAACGGACTTGCCTTGCTGTGTTACTACAATCCGTTCGCCTCTTTCCGCCCGACCCAGCAGGTCGGCGAAGCGGGCTTTGGCGTCGGCAAATGGCAATCTGCGTCTGGCACCTCTGACCTTAAAATGGGTTTTATTGAGGCCTGAGGCAATAGTGCGCTGTATCGCACCCTACGCGGGTTCCGTAGGCGGCCCGAAGCGTTCCAGCATCCGCGTCCTGATCTGGTCCCGCGCCTGCCTGTAGGCCGCCAGCTTCGCCTCGCGCGTCTCACCCAGGCCCGTTGGGTCAAGGATCGGCCAGTATTCGATATCCAGATGGTGGTAGCGCGTCAGTTCCAGGGCCATGCGCTGGCTGGCGGGGGAGAGGGCGATGATGAGGTCGAATTGCGAAAGGTCATCGCCCCATTCCTGCATCTCTTCAAAGCTGCGGGAGCGGTGGCGGGAAAGTTCGATCCCCAGTTCCTGGCAGACAGCGACGGAAAAGCCGTCTACCTCCATGTCGTTCTTCACGCCTGCGGATTGGACATAGGCGCGCTGGCCGTACATCCGCTTCATCAGCGCCTCGGCCATGGGCGAGCGGACGGCGTTATGGTCGCAGCAAAAGAGCACCGACTGGGGAAAATCGCCCAAACTCAGCCCCAGTGCAGGACGCAGATCAGGGTGAATAGGCGGCGCGCGGTGTCGGTGTCGACATCGGCTTTCCCCTCAAGCCGTTCGCGGAGGATGGAGGCGCCTTCGTTGTGAATGCCACGGCGGGCCATGTCGATCGCCTCAATCTGGCTGGGGGGCAGGCGTTTCACGGCGTCAAAGTAGTTTTCGCAGATCTGGAAGTAGTCCTTCACGACCTGACGGAAGGGGCCGAGGGACAGGTGGAATTCGGCGGCCTTTTCGCCGTCTTCGGTCGCGATATCAAAGACAAGGCGGCCCTCACGGATCGCCAGTTTCACCCGGTAGGGACCGGGGGCAAGCTCACGCTCCGGCTTTTTCGGCAGGGCGAAAAGGTTTTCTTCCAGAAGATCATAGATCGCCACGCGGCGTTCCTGTTCAATCTCGGGCGTGGGGCGGGCGAGGCCCTTTTCGTCGATCTCGATATGGCAGATGCGGTTCATGGGCGGGTTCCCGGCGGCGTTCCGCCGTCATGCCCGAGGCGGGGCGGTGGATCAAGGGCGAAGGCGGGTCAGGTGTCGGTCGAGATATCGTCCCAGGCCTGCCCCATGTAGCCGATCAGCCAGTTCAGCGCGTAGTGACGTTCATAGACGACGCCGCCATCCAGACCGGCGGGGGCGTCCTCGCCCTTCAGGCGGGCCGAGACGACGGCCCAGTCATAGCGGTAGATCAGGTCGGCGGCGTCCAGAAGCTGGTCTTGCGGGCGCA
The DNA here is from genome assembly GCA_012036325.1 of Paracoccaceae bacterium. Classification (GTDB taxonomy): domain Bacteria; phylum Pseudomonadota; class Alphaproteobacteria; order Rhodobacterales; family Rhodobacteraceae; genus Tabrizicola. The sequence continues at coordinate 1,960 of JAAUPC010000038.1, read as the reverse complement.
GCCGGGCCTTGGCGCGCAGGCCTTCGGGGCCAAGGTCCCGCAGGGTTTCAGCCAGAAGGGGCACATCGGTGATCTGGTCGGGGCGGCCAAGCTCATCATAGATGCCAAGCGCCCAAAGCATCACATGCACCCCCTCATAGCGCCAAGTGAACTGGATCCGATCCTGCTGGTCACGGGCGGGATTGTCCATGAAGGCCTGTTCGGCCGGGGTGAAATACCCCGCCGCATCGAACTGGTCGATCAGCGCAAGCCCCATGGCATGATCACCGGTTTCGCCCTTCACCGCCACGATGGCCAGCGCGATGGTGCGCTGGATCACCTCTTCGGGGTCGCGGCGCGGGCTGGTGGCTGTGGTTTCGATCCCGGGCAGGCTGTAAAGGACGGGCACGCCTTCGGCCAGCAGTTGGGTGATGGAGCGATCCTTGCGCGCAGCAGCCTCATCCGCAAAGGCGGCTTGGGCAAGGAAAAGGCAGGCGAGGAAGGCCAGAAGGTTGCGCATCAGGGCTCTCGGTTCAAGCGGTCAAGGCGGGCGCGGACGGAAAGGCCGTGGGCCTGCAGGCTTTCGCTGATCGCCAGGCGTTCGGCGGCGGGGCCAATGGCCTTGAGCGCGGCGGGGGTCATCTTGGCCAGGGTGGTGCGCTTCATGAAATCCAGCACGGAAAGACCGGAGGAAAAGCGGGCAGAGCGGGCAGTGGGAAGGACGTGGTTCGGCCCGCCGACATAGTCGCCGATCGCCTCGGGCGTATAGGCGCCAAGGAAGATCGCGCCGGCGTGGGTGATCTTCTGGCTCAGGCCCTCGGGGTTGGCGGTGCAGAGTTCGAGGTGTTCCGGCGCGATGCGGTTGGAGAGGGTGGCGGCCTCCTCTAGATCGCGGACGGTGATGATCGCCCCGTTGTCGCGCCACGAAGCCCCGGCGATGGCGCGGCGGTCGAGGGTTTCGAGGCGATTGGCCACAGCAGCGGCGACGGCCTGGCCGAAAGCGGCGTCGGTGGTGATCAGGATCGACTGGGCCGAAGCGTCGTGTTCGGCCTGGCTCAGAAGGTCCAGCGCGATCCAGTCGGGGTCGTTGTCGGCGTCAGCGATCACCAGGATTTCGGACGGACCCGCAATCATGTCGATGCCGACGCGGCCGAAGACCCGGCGTTTGGCGGCGGCGACATAGGCGTTGCCGGGGCCGGTGATCTTGTCGACCGGGGCGATGGTTTCGGTGCCATAGGCCAGGGCCGCCACTGCCTGCGCGCCGCCGATGCGATATACCACATCCACCCCTGCGATCTGGGCGGCCAGAAGGACGAGCGGGTTGACCACGCCGCCCGGGGTGGGGCAAGCGATCACCAGCCGCTCCACCCCCGCCACCTTGGCAGGGATGGCGTTCATCAGGACGGAAGAGGGGTAGGACGCCGTCCCCCCCGGCACATAAAGCCCCGCTGCCGACACCGGCGTCCAGCGCCAGCCAAGCGTGGCGCCGCTGGCGTCGGTCCAGCTTTCGTCCTGCGGTTTCTGCCGGGCGTGGTAGGCGCGGATGCGGTCGGCGGCCAGTTCAAGCGCCGCGCGGTCTTCGGGGCTGACCTTGGCGACCTCAGCCGCGATCTCCTTGGCAGAGAAGGCGAGGGTTTCGGGCGTCAGCACCAGCTTGTCGAAGCGGGCGGTCAGGTCGATCACCGCCGCATCGCCACGGGCGCGGACATCGGCGATGATCCCGGCGACGGCGGTATCCACATCCTCAGTCTCTTCGCGCTTCTGGCCCAAAAGGGCGGCGAAAGCCGCTTCAAAGCCCGGGTCGGCGGAGTTCAGGAAGGCGGGCATCGGCGGGACCTTTCAGATGATCGGCCCCAGATAGCGCGGGGGGCGGGGGGCCTCAAGCCGGGCGATGTCACGGCGGACGGGCAAAGGCCGATTTCTTGGAAGAAATCGGATCGGAGCCTTTGAAGGCTCCGGACCGGATTCGAATACGTCGACC
>JAAUPC010000037.1 GCA_012036325.1 Paracoccaceae bacterium | reverse complement strand
CCCTGGGCGCGGCGGGCAAGGCGGCGGGCGTGCCGGTCAGCTTGGTCGGCCAGTTCGGCGGGGCCAGCGTGACCTTCGGGGCCGAAACTGCGCCGATGGCTGACCTCTCCACCCTTTACCGCAGCGCCTTTGCGGCGGCGATCGGGTGATGCTGCGGCTTGCCACGGTTGCGGATATCCCCTTTATCCGGGGTCTCACCACACGCACCGACTATGCGCCCTTCATCGGGGATAGCGATGACACCACCTTGCGGGGCTGGATCGCCAGCGAGACCGAGCGGGTGGTGATCTGGACCGAGGGCGAGGCCACGGGGTTCGCCATCTTTCGCGAACTGGGCAAGCCGGGCGCGATTGTCGAGCTTTTCCGCATCGCGCTGGACAGCGCAGGCGGCGGTCGGGGGGATGCGTTCTTTGCCGCCCTTCTGGACCACGCCTTCACCGACCTTGGCGCGAACCGGGTCTGGTTTGATGCCAGCGGCGAAAACCCCAGGGCGATGAAGGTTTACACCCGTGCCGGATGCACCCGCGAAGGCGTGCAGCGCGGCCACTGGTGGCGTCCGACACTGGGACGGGCGGTTGACCTGCATCTCTTCGGCATCTTGCGGGATGAATGGCGGGCCCGCAGCCGCTGATACCGGTCCGCAAGCGGTCTTGCAGGACCCTGCCCCTGCGCTTACATTCAGGCGAAGTGACTGGAGGGACCATGCCCATCGAAGCCCGCGACATCGAAGCCCTGATCCGGGAAAGCTTTCCCAACGCCAAGATCAGCGTGCAGGGCGATGACGGCGCACATTTCGCGGCCGAAGTGATTGACCCATCCTTCCGCGGCCTGAACCGCGTGCAGCAGCAACGGGCGGTCTATGCGGCGCTCAAGGGCAAGATGGACGGCCCGAACGGGGCGCTGCATGCGCTGGCCTTGACCACAAAGGCACCAGATTGAAATGACAGGGTCCGTCTTCGGCCAGCTCGGAATGGTGCTGATGGGCCTTTTCGGGATCGTCACCATCCTGCGCGCCCGCAGGAACCGCGGCAAGATCGACGAGACCGAAGAAACCCGCCGCGCCAAGGCGCTAGAGATGGAGCGGCGGATGGCATCCTATCTTGCCGCCCGCGATGACAAATAACCGAAGGAGCGTGCGATGAGCGCCGTTGAGACGATCAAGTCGACGATTGAAAAGAACGATGTGGTCCTGTTCATGAAGGGCACCAAGATGATGCCGCAATGCGGGTTTTCCAGCCGCGTCGCGGGCGTCTTGAACTTCATGGGCGTGGAGTTCGCTGATGTGAACGTGCTGGCCGACCCCGAGGTTCGCCAGGGCATCAAGGATTTCAGCGACTGGCCTACGATCCCGCAGCTTTATGTGAAGGGTGAATTCGTCGGCGGCTGCGATATCGTGACCGAAATGACCCTGTCGGGCGAGCTGGACCAGCTTCTGGAAGCCAAGGGCGTGACCTTCGACAAGGCCGCTGCCGACAAGATCCGCGAAGCTAACGCCTGATCCCCCTTTGTAGGGTGGGCCATTGGCCCACCCTACCAGACGGGTCACGGGATCACGCAAGACAGCACCGGCACCTCGCCCTCCAGCGTCTTCCAAAGCAGCGTGGCACCATCGTCCTTCGACCACCCGACATAGACCGACCCGTCCGACGGCAAACTGTAGCGCGCACCCAAGGCTGAGGGCTTCCTCAAAAGGGTCTGCTGGCGCCCATCCACATCGATGACCACCAGATCGTCGTCCGGGCCGATGACATAGGTCGCCGGCACTTTTACGCCACGATCGCACAAGAGGTGAGTGCGGGTGGCATAGGACTGCGCCTGTGCAGGCATCCCCGCGCCTGTCGACAGGGCCGCAAGGATCAGGGACGCCCTGCGCTGGTCAGGCCTTGATCTGCTCTTCCACCCGTGCGGCCATCGCTTCGGCCCGGGCGGCAATCTCGGCCAATGTCTCGGACACCTGGGGCGGGATCACCGCCACATCGCGAGTGGCGACGGGGCGGGCCTCAAGTTCCCCTACCCGGGCGCGCAAGGAGCGCAGCTCATCTTCCACGGCGGCGGTCTTGTCGGCCAGCATCAGCCCCGCCATCAACAGCATCTTGGCATCCGGCAAGCGGCCCATCTGGGCAATCAGCGGGGTGGCCTCGGCATCAAGGAGTGCCGCGGCCGAGCGCAGGAAATGCTCTTCCCCCGGCTGGCAGGACACCTGGAAGCCGCGGCCGCCAATCATCACGTCAAGATCAGGCATCTTCGGCCCTTTTCAGTTTGAGGTGGGGGTCAGGTGCGGCTCAAGTGCCGCCAGAATCTCGTCCATTTCGGCCACTTCGGTCAGGCGCAAAGCGCGCAGCGCGTCAAGTTCGGCGACAAGGGACTTGTTGATGAGGTGCGGGTCGATGACGCCTGACATCTGCGCTTGCCGCAGGCTGGCAAGCTGGTCACGCAAGGTAATGTTGGTGCGGCGCATGCGCTGCAGCTCCAGCCCCTGGACGTCAAGTTGCTGGGTCAGCTTCTCGATCTTTTCGGTCAGATCGCCCTTCGGCTCGCGGTCCTTGAGGCTGCGGAGGCGGGCCTGAAGCTGGGTGACAAGCGCCCGTTCCTCTTCCAGCTGGGCGCGGAGGGCGGCATCCCCCGCCGAAGCTCCCGGGGTGGCGGCTGGGGGTGTGGGCACGGGCGGCATTGGGCGTGGGGTTGCGGCCAGACGGTCGACACCCTTGCTGATCCGTTCCAGCGCGGCGGTGATCCGCCCTTCCAGTGCGGCTATGTCCTGCATCCCGTTCCCCCGTCCCCGTTCCGTCTTTGCCCGGCCCCTGTGGCGCGGTCTTCTGCCTTGGCCCCTTGCTGGAATGGCGCTTGCGAATCGGCCAGTCGGGGCTTTCGGCGATCTTAGCGCGAAACGGCGGAAAGGGGACGGGCCTTTATTGCCAAGGCCTTGGCCTGCGCGCTTGATCTTGCCGGTGCCGCTGGGTAGGACCCGTTGCGAGAGCATCCCCAATCGCCAAAGGACCGTGCCCGTGGACATCCAGACCCTTTCCCAGACGCACCCCGATCACTGGATGCGCGCGACCGCGATCCGCGCCCTGACGCTGGATGCGGTGGCTGCGGCGAATTCGGGCCATTCCGGCATGCCGATGGGGATGGCGGATGTGGCGACGGTGCTGTTTGCCAACCATCTGAAGTTTGACCCGAAAGCGCCGCGTTGGGCCGACCGGGACCGGTTCATCCTGTCGGCGGGGCATGGGTCTATGCTGATCTACAGCCTTCTGTACCTGACCGGCTATGCCGACATGACGCTGGACCAGATCAAGGCCTTCCGCCAATGGGGCGCGATCACGGCGGGCCACCCGGAATATGGCCATGTCGCGGGGGTAGAGACGACCACCGGGCCCTTGGGCCAGGGGATCGCCAATGCCGTGGGCTTTGCGATGGCCGAGGAAAGCTTGCGCGCCCGGCTGGGGGGCCAAGGTGCAGGACCATTACACCTGGGTCATCGCCGGGGATGGCTGCCTGATGGAGGGCGTGAGCCAGGAAGCGATTGGGCTTGCGGGCAAGCAGCAACTGTCGCGGCTGATCGTCCTTTGGGACAACAACGGCATCACCATCGACGGCAAGGTGTCGATTGCCGACGTGACCGACCAGAAGGCGCGCTTTGCCGCCAGCGGCTGGGATGTGTTCGACTGCGACGGGCATGATCCGGTAGACATTGACCGCGCCTTGACCGCTGCCAAGGCCAGCGCCCGCCCCGCCATGGTCGCCTGCAAGACGCATATCGCCATTGGTCATGCGGCGCAGGATACGTCGAAAGGGCATGGAGCACTGACCGACAAGGCGCAGATGCAGGCAGCGAAGGACGGCTATGGCTGGACCTCGGCCTCGTTTGAGGTGCCCTCCGAGGTGAAGACGTGGTGGGAATCGCTGGGTGCCAAGGGTGCCAAGGCCCGGGCGGAGTGGGAGGGGCGGATGGCTGCCCTTTCCCCCGCCAAGCAGGCCGAATTCGCCCGGATCTTTGCTGGCGATGCCCCGCCCAAGCTGGCCGCCACGATCCGCGCGGTGAAAAAGCAGGCGGTGGCGGACATGCCGAAGCTGGCCACCCGCGCCTCATCGGAAAAGGTGCTGCAGGCGGTGAACCCGGTCCTGCCGGAAACCATTGGCGGGTCGGCTGACCTGACGGGGTCGAACAACACCAAGACGGCGGATCTGGGGGTGTTTACGCCCGAGGATCGCAAGGGCCGCTACGTCTATTTCGGCATCCGTGAGCATGGCATGGCGGCGGCGATGAACGGCATGGCGCTGCATGGCGGCGTGCGGCCCTATGGCGGCACCTTCATGTGCTTTACCGACTATGCCCGCCCCTCCATGCGTCTGTCGGCCCTGATGGGCATTCCGGTCGTTTACGTCATGACCCACGACAGCATCGGTCTGGGCGAAGACGGCCCGACCCACCAGCCTGTTGAACATCTGGCGATTTCGCGGTCGACGCCGAACACCCTGGTCATCCGCCCGGCGGATATGGTCGAAGTGGCTGAGGCCTGGGAGATTGCCCTGACGGAAAAGACCCGGCCCACGATCCTGGCCCTGTCCCGCCAGAACCTGCCTGCCGTCCGCAAAACCCACACCAACACCAACATGGTCGCCAAAGGCGGCTATGTGCTGGAGGAGGCGACGGGCAAGCGTCAGGTGATCCTGATGGCCACCGGGTCCGAGGTGGAAATCGCGCTCAAGGCCCGCGCGGCGCTAGAGGCGGAAGGGATCGGCACCCGCGTCGTGTCCTTGCCATCGATGGAGTTGTTCGCCCAGCAGGACGAGGCGTGGCGCAAGCGCGTGCTGCCCGCTGGCCCCGTGCGCGTGGCGATCGAGGCGGGCGTGCGCATGGGCTGGGACCGCTGGCTTCTGGGCGAGCGTGGCCGTGAGGCCAAGGCCGATTTCGTCGGCATGTCCTCTTTCGGTGCCTCAGCCCCGATGGAACGGCTGTATGCCGAATTTGGCATCACCGCCGAGGCGACCGTCGCCAAGGTCAAGGCGCTGCTCTGACCTATAGGATGGGCCAATCTGCCCAGCCTGCCTGACCCAAAAGCCACGCCTAGTGCGCGGCTTTTGCCTTTCCGGTGACCGCTGACCATAGCGGCCCGATCACCCGGGTGGCGACCGGGATCAAGAGCACGCCCAGCACAAGCCCGAACACACCGTCCAGCGCCGCGGTCACGACCCAGGTGACAAAGCCCGATGCGGTGCCGATCGCTGAGGCCGCAATTTCGGCAATATGGTGGATCGTGTCATATGGCCAGGCCCAAAGATGCGTCACCTCAAGCCCATGGAGCACGATATTGCCGCCGACCCAAAGCATCGCCGCCGTGCCGACGGTGGACAGGAACGCCATCAGCTTCGGCATGGCCAGCACAAGGCCCCGGCCAAGCGCCCTGCCCCCACTGGTGCGGCCCGTCGCGGCCAGGTGCAGGCCCACGTCATCCATCTTCACGATCAGGGCCACCGCACCATAGACGATGAAGGTGATGAAGGCCCCAACCACGGCCAGCGTGATCGCCTGCATCCAGAAACTGGGGCTTTCGATGGTGGCAAGCGCGATGGTCATGATCTCGGCCGACAGGATGAAATCGGTCTTGATGGCGCCGGCCACCTTTTCCTCTTCCAGATGGGCGGGGTCTTTCGTGTCGAAATCCTTGTCCACCTCAGCATCGGCATGGGGGGCAAAGGCATGGACCACTTTCTCAGCGCCTTCAAAGCAAAGGTAGGCTCCGCCCAGCATCAGAAGGGGGGTGATCGCCTGCGGCAGGAAATGGTCCAGCGCCAGAAGGGCGGGCAAGAGGATCAAGAGCTTGTTCTTCAGCGACCCCTGCGCAATGTGCCAGATGATCGGCAATTCCCGTTCGGCTGAAAAGCCGTGCACGTATTTCGGCGTCACGGCGGCATCGTCGATCACCACGCCCGCGGCCTTGGCCCCCGCCTTGGCCGCCGCCGCCGCGATATCGTCAACCGAGGCCGCCGCGACCTTGGCAATCGCTGCCACGTCATCCAGAAGTGCCAGAAGTCCGCTCATGCCCAGTTTCCCTTCGCTTCCTGCGCTGATGTAGCGCGTCCGGGGCGGTGGGGCATAGCCCCTCTTCACCTCGTCTTTGCAAATGCCGTATAGACCACATGCGTTCCCGGCAATCGCAGGCCCCCATGACAAACATGATCGCGCTTTTCCTTGGGTTGTTCCTCTTGGCCGGGATCGGGTTGGACCTTCTGGCAAATGACGGGGCGGCGCTCTTGTTTCTGGCCCGGAAGTTCCTGCATCTGGTGGAATGGGTGGTATTCTGGCGCTGACCTTGTCAAACTGGGGTTGCAATCGGCGGGTATCGGTGGATGTTACCGCTAACAGCGACATGAGTCGCATCCGGACGGAGGAACAAGCATGACGGTCAAGGTCGCTATCAACGGGTTCGGTCGGATCGGCCGCAACGTCTTGCGGGCTATCGTGGAATCGGGGCGCACCGACATTGAGGTCGTGGCAATCAACGATCTGGGTCCGGTGGAAACCAACGCGCACCTCTTGCGCTACGATTCGGTGCATGGCCGGTTTCCGGCGACGGTCACCACGGGCGCGGACTGGATCGATGTCGGCCGTGGGCACATGCTGGTCACCGCGTTGAAGAACCCGGCCGATCTGCCCTGGTCCCACGTCGACATCGTGATGGAATGCACCGGCATCTTCACCTCGAAGGAAAAGTGCCAGGCGCATCTTGAGAATGGGTCGAAGCGGGTGCTGATTTCAGCCCCCGGTGACGGCGCGGACAAGACCATTGTCTATGGCGTGAACCATGACACGCTGACCTCGGCGGACATTGTGGTGTCGAACGCGTCCTGTACGACGAACTGCCTGTCGCCCGTGGCCCAAGTGCTGAACCAGGCCATCGGGATCGAGAAGGGGATGATGACCACCATCCATTCCTACACCGGCGACCAGCCGACACTGGATACGATGCACAAGGACCTGTATCGCGGGCGGGCTGCGGCGCTGAGCATGATCCCCACCTCGACCGGGGCCGCAAAGGCCGTGGGTCTGGTGCTGCCGGAACTGAAGGGCAAGCTGGACGGTTTCGCCATGCGCGTGCCGACGCCAAACGTATCGGTTGTTGACCTGAAGTTCATCGCCAAGCGCGCGACGACCGTGGAAGAAGTGAATGCCGCGATCAAGACGGCGGCACATGGGCGGCTGAAGGGCATTCTGGGCTATACCGAAGAAAAGCTCGTCAGCTCTGACTTCAACCACGACCCGCATTCCTCGGTCTTCCACATGGACCAGACCAAGGTCATGGACGGCACTTTCGTGTCGATCCTGAGCTGGTATGACAACGAATGGGGCTTCTCAAACCGCATGGCAGATACGGCCGTGGCGATGGGCAAGCTGATCTGAACCCACGGAAATGACTGAGGAAAGGGCGCCAACCGGAGCCCTTTTCGCATTTGAAGCCATGCAATCTACGCATAGCCGCAGCGCAGTATTGGGCGTTGTTGGCGCTAACACTCTTCCTACATACTCACTAGACAAGGAGAACAAGCAGACCCTTGCCGTGAAAGGACGATGAGAATGATTACCGTGATCGACATGCTGAAGACCGCCGCCCGCAATTATGCGGCCTATCGTGCCACCCGGGACGAGATTGCCAACCTGCCGCTCGACGTGGCCTTGGATGTGGGCATCTACCCTGGCGACGCCGACCGGATCGCGCGCGAAGCGGTTTACGGCAGGGCCGCCTGAGGGCCGCCATTAGCAGTGAACGACGACTTGGGGGCCATCGCGGCCCCCTTTGCATGTCAGCCGTACTTGGCCTTCAGCGCTTGAACCACCGGCGGTGTCACGAACTTGGATACATCGCCGTGCAGCCGGGCGATTTCCTTCACCAGCTTCGAGGCAATCGCCTGCCGGCGGGCATCGGCCATCATGAACACCGTCTCGATACTGGCATCAAGCGACCGGTTCATGCCAACCATCTGAAATTCATACTCAAAGTCAGCCACGGCCCGCAGACCGCGAATGATGATGCTGGCCCCCACATCGCGGGCGCAGTCGATCAACAGTTCTCGAACGGGTGAACGACAATCTCACCCCCGGTCTTGGCGGCAATCGCGGCGCATTCCACCTCAACCATCGTCACGCGCTCTTCCAGATTGAACAGCGGGCCCTTGTCGCGGTTGATCGCCACGCCGATCACCAGCCGGTCCACCAGCGCCATCGCGCGCTGGATGATGTCGACATGGCCAAGGGTGACCGGATCAAAGGTCCCCGGGTAAAGCCCGATGCGCATGGATCGCCCCCCTTGGCCCGTCTGCCCTGTGCCAGCGCACGCAACATTATTGCGCCCGCCGGTGCAAGTGCAATCTGACAGCGGTCAGAACCCCTTGATCATGCCTTCCAGCGCGTCTTTTTCAGCCGCAAGCTCCATCATCCGGGCCTTGACCACATCACCGATGGAGATGAGGCCGACCATCGCGTCCCCCTCCATCACCGGCATGTGGCGAAACCGGCCCTCGGTCATGCGGCCCAGCACCTCATCGGTGCTCTCCAGGCGTGAGCAAGACACGATCTTGGCCGTCATCAGCGCATCCACACTGTCGGCAAGGCAAGAGACCCCGCGCCGCCCGAGTTCGCGCACAATGTCGCGTTCCGACAGGATACCCGCCACGCGCTTGCCATCGGGGGACACGATCACCGCGCCGATGCGCCGCGAGGACAAAAGCTCAACCGCTTTGGACACCGAACTGCCGGGCGCGACCGTCACCACGCCGTCATCGCCTTTGGATTTGAGGATCTGTTGTACCAGCATGATGCGGTCCCTCCCCTGACCGGAGGGTCAGCGTCGGACTGACACGGGATTCTGTCAAGCGCGCTGTTCAGGCCGGTCCACCAGCGCCTCCAGCCGCGCCATCTCGGCCCGGACCTCGCGGGTCAGCTGGTCCGCAAAGCGGTTCAAGCGGTCCAGCCGCCCGTCGCCTTCGTGGCGGATCAGCCAGAACGCGCGGGTGAGGTGGATGCGGTCCGTCAGAACCCGGGTCAATTCGGGTGCTGCTGGCAGCGCAAAGTCATGCACGACGCCGACCCCTGCCCCATGCCTAAGCCAATTCAGCTGCACCGAAACGGAATTTGACGTCAGCACCGCAGGCCCCGCGCCAATCTCGGCCAGATAGTCCAATTCCTTGTCAAAGATCATGTCGGGGATATAGCCGACAAAGCGGTGCTGCCGCAGATCCTGCGGGCCAGTCAGCGGGTGCGCCGCCAGATAGCCGCGGCTGGCGGCAAGGTGCAGGTGGTAGTCGGTCAGCTTTTGCACAGTCAGCCGCCCCGCCTCGGGCCGGGACACGGCAATCGCCATGTCCGCTTCGCGCTTCGACAGGTTGAAGACGCGGGGCAGTGCGACGATCTGCACCTCAAGCCCAGGATTGGCATCGCAGATCCGCGCCAGAACCTGTGGCAGAAGGTAATTCGCACAGCCATCCGGCGCGCCCAGCCGGATCTGGCCCGTCAACCCGCCGGGACCGCTCAGGCTTTCCGCAGCCGCCAGGGAGGCGCGTTCCGCAGCCTCAGCATGGGGCAGAAGGCGCGTGCCCGCCTCGGTCAGCGCATAGCCCTGCGGGGATTTCGCGAAGAGGCGCGCACCGGTCACCTCTTCCAGCCGGGCGATGCGGCGGCCGACGGTGGCCGGGTCTATCTTCAGCCCCTTGCCCGCGCCAGACAGGCTTTCCGTCCGCGCCACGGCAAGAAAGACGCGCAAATCATCCCAGTCCATCCAAACTCCTCGTAGGGTGGGCAGATTGCCCACCCTACCTTGCATTCCTGCAAAACACTTTTGGAATATTGCCGCTTTGTCTGGCGTTTGTGCAAGGGTATAAGCAGCGCAACACATTGGGAGGATTCCATGCAAGAAACCGGGCAAGAGATTGGGCACTGGATCAACGGGCAACTGATGAAGGGCACCTCGGGCCGCTTTGCCGAGGTGATGAACCCCGCCACTGGCGAAGTGCAGGCGCGCGTTGCCTTGGCCACGGTTGGCGAGCTGGATCATGCGATTGCCGAGGCCGCAAAGGCGCAGGTCCTTTGGGCCGCGACGAACCCACAGCGCCGCGCGCGGGTGATGATGGCCTTTGGCGCTTTGATCAATGAAAACATGGACAAGCTGGCCGAACTTGTCGCGCGCGAGCATGGCAAGACCATCCCCGATGCCAAGGGCGACGTGCAGCGCGGCCTTGAGGTGATCGAAGTCTGCATGGGTGCCCCGGCGATGCTGAAGGGCGAGATGATGGACAGTGCCGGCCCCGGCATCGACCTTTTCGCGATGCGCCAGCCCCTGGGCGTGGTGGCGGGCATCACGCCCTTCAACTTCCCGGCAATGATCCCCCTGTGGAAGATCGGCCCGGCCCTCTCCTCCGGCAACGCGATGATCCTGAAACCGTCTGAGCGCGTGCCGTCAACCTCGCTGTTCCTGGCCGAACTTCTGCAGCAGGCCGGGCTGCCAGATGGCGTCTTGCAAGTCGTGAACGGCGACAAGGTGGTGGTGGATGGCATCCTTGACCATCCGACCATCCAGGCCGTGGGCTTTGTGGGCTCCACCCCGATCGCCCAATACATCTACGGGCGGGCCGCCACGAACGGCAAGCGGGCGCAATGCTTTGGCGGTGCGAAGAACCACATGATCATCATGCCGGATGCCGACCTCGACAAGGCCGCCGATGCGTTGGTGGGCGCGGGTTTCGGTGCTGCGGGCGAACGCTGCATGGCGATTTCGGTGGCGGTGCCGGTGGGCGAAAGGACAGCGGATGCGCTGATTGAGGCGCTGATCCCGAAGATCGAGAAGTTGAAGGTCGGCCCCTATACCGCTGGAAATGATGTGGATTTCGGCCCCCTGATCACCAAGGCCAGCCAGGAGCGGGTGCTTGGCCTGATCGGGTCGGGCGTAGAGCAAGGCGCGAAACTGGTGATCGACGGGCGTGGCCTGAAAATCCAGGGCTATGAGAACGGCTTCTTCGTCGGGCCGAGCCTTTTCGACCACGTCACCCCGGACATGGAGATCTACAAGCAGGAGATTTTCGGGCCGGTCCTCTCCACCGTCCGCGCGGGCTCTTATGATGAGGCGCTGAATCTGGTCATGGACAACGAATACGGCAACGGCACCGCGATCTATACCGCCGATGGCGACACCGCGCGCGACTTCGCCAGCCGGGTCAACGTGGGCATGGTGGGGATCAACTTCCCGATCCCGGTGCCGCTGTCCTACTTCAGCTTTGGCGGCTGGAAGCGGTCAGCCTTCGGCGACCTGAACCAGTACGGGCCGGATGCCTTCCGGTTCTATACCAAGACCAAGACGGTCACCGCGCGCTGGTTCAGCGGCATCAAGGACGGGGCCGCGCTGAACTTCAAGGCTTTGGACTGACCGACGCTTAGCGCGCGCAAACCTGCCGACCGCCATCGAGGTGGCGTTCGGCAGGCCGGCCTTACCGGAACCGTGGCCCCATCGCTGCGTTGCCTTCCCATGACCATCAGACATGGAGCTTCGCAAATGAAACCCAAGGGCCTTGACGTCCTCTTTCACGATACGCTGAAAGACATCTACTATGCCGAGCGCAAGCTGCTGAAAGCGCTTCCGAAAATGGCGCGCGCCGCGCAGTGGGACGACCTGAAGGCCGCATTCACCGCGCACAAGGCGGAAACCGAAGAGCAGAAAGCCCGGCTTGACCGGGTGTTCGAAATCCTTGGCAAGCGGGCGGCTGGCAAGACCTGCCCGGCCATCGACGGCATTCTGGAAGAAGGCGACGAAATCCTTGAAGAATACAAGGATACGCCGACGCTTGACGCCGGGCTGATCGCAGCGGCTCAGGCGGTCGAGAACTATGAGATCGCTCGCTACACCGCGCTGCATGGCTGGGCAAAGGCGCTTGGCCATGAAGAGGCCGCGACGCTTCTGGCCGAGACCCTGGCGGAGGAAACAGCTGCGCGTGGCAAGCTGGAAAGATGATGGCGTCGCACCTGCCCGACGTCGCGATCGCTGCCGAATAAGTGCTTCAGGCGCTGCCCCCCGATCACACGGGGGGCAGCGGCCTATTCTGCAGCAATCTTGCGGGGTTTCAGCAGGTCTTTCAGGTAGCGCCCAGTATGGCTCGCCTCGACCTTGCAGATCGCCTCCGGCGTGCCGGTGGCCACAACCTCACCCCCGCCATCACCACCTTCAGGACCGATGTCGATCACCCAGTCGGCGGTTTTGACCACGTCAAGGTTGTGTTCGATGACCACGACCGTATTGCCCTGATCCACCAGCGAATGCAGCACTTCGAGGAGTTTCCTCACGTCTTCAAAGTGCAGGCCGGTGGTCGGCTCGTCCAGGATATAAAGTGTCCGGCCTGTGGCGCGGCGGCTGAGTTCTTTCGACAGTTTCACCCTTTGCGCTTCACCCCCTGACAGGGTGGTGGCCTGCTGGCCAACCTTGATGTATCCCAGCCCCACCTCTACCAGCGCATCCATCTTTTCGCGGATCGCGGGGACGGCCTGGAAGAACGCCGCCGCGTCTTCACATGTCATGTCAAGAACGTCGGCTATGCTCTTGTTCTTGAACTTGACTTCAAGAGTTTCCCGATTGTAGCGCTGGCCCTTGCAGGTCTCGCAGGTCACATAGACATCGGGCAGGAAGTTCATCTCAATCTTGAGGACGCCATCGCCCTGGCAGGCCTCACAGCGCCCGCCCTTGACGTTGAAGCTGAACCGGCCTGGCTGGTAGCCGCGGGCCTTGGACTCAGGCAACCCGGCGAACCAATCGCGGATCGGGGTGAAGGCCCCGGTATAGGTTGCCGGGTTGGACCTTGGGGTCCGCCCGATAGCCCGCTGGTCGATGTCGATGACCTTGTCGAGATGTTCGAACCCCTTGATTGTCTCACAGGGCGCGGGCGTCTCATGCGCGCCGTTCAGGCGCATGGCGGCAGTTTTGAACAGGGTCTCAATGGTGAGGGAGGATTTGCCACCGCCCGACACACCCGTCACGCAAACGAACATGCCCAAGGGAAACTCAGCCGTGACATTTTCAAGTTGTTCCCGGTCGCGCCCACCACCGTCAGCTTCTTGCCATTCCCCTTGCGCCGGACCTTCGGCACCGCAATCTCCCGCACGCCGGAAAGGTATTGCCCGGTCATGCTGGCGGGGTCAGCGGCCACTTCGGCAGGTGTCCCATGGGCCACGACCGTGCCGCCATGCACCCCTGCGCCCGGCCCCATGTCGAAGACATAGTCGGCCTCGCGGATCGCGTCTTCATCATGCTCCACCACCAGCACGGTGTTCCCCGCATCGCGCAGGTTCTTCAGCGTGGTCAGCAAGCGGTCATTGTCGCGCTGGTGCAGGCCGATGCTGGGTTCATCCAGCACATAGAGGACGCCCGTGAGGCCCGACCCGATCTGGCTGGCGAGGCGGATACGCTGCGATTCGCCCCCCGAGAGCGTGCCCGCAGCGCGGCTCATCGTCAGGTAGTTCAAGCCGACATTCACAAGGAATCCAAGGCGTTCACGGATTTCCTTCAGGATCGCTTTCGCAATCTCATTCTGCTGTTTGGTCAGCGTCGCTGCCACGCCTTCGATCCAGGCATAGGCCTCGGTGATCGACATCTGGACGACCTGGCCGATGTGGAGGTTCGCGATCTTCACCGCCAGGGCCTCGGGCTTCAGGCGATAGCCGCCGCAGGCCCCGCAGGCGCGGTTGGCTTGATAGCGCTCCATCTCCTCGCGGCTCCAGGCAGAATCGGTCTCGCGGTAGCGGCGTTCCATGTTGGGGATGATCCCCTCATAGACGCGCTTGACCTGATAGACCCGGCCGCCTTCGTCATAGCGGAACTGGATTTCCTCGCCTTTGGAGCCTTGCAGGAAAAGGTCCTTGATGGTGTCCGGCAGGTCCTTCCACTTGGTCTTCAGGTTGAAGCCATAGTGCTTGGACAGCGCTTCCATCGTCTGGGTCAGGTAGGGGGATTTCGACTTGGACCAGGGCGCGATGGCGCCTTGCAGGAGGGTCAGGTTCTGGTCGGGGACAACAAGGCGTTCGTCAAAGAACAGCTCCATCCCCAACCCATCACAGACCGGGCAGGCGCCGAAGGGGGCGTTGAAGCTGAAGAGGCGGGGTTCGATCTCGGCGATGGTGAAGCCGGAAACCGGGCAGGCAAATTTTTCGGAATAGGTAATGCGTTCGGGGGCCTCACCCTCTTTCGCTTCGGCAAGTTCGACGACCGCGATCCCGTCCGCCAGGTTCAGGGCGGTGCGGAAGCTGTCAGCCAGCCGCGTCTCGATCCCTTCCTTCACAACGATCCGGTCGACCACCACGTCGATGTTGTGGCGGAATTTCTTGTCCAGGGTCGGCGGGTCCTCAAGCTCATGAAAGGTGCCGTTGACCTTCACCCGCTGGAAGCCCTGCTTCCGAAGCTCAAGAAATTCCTTCTTATACTCACCTTTCCGGTCCCGGATGATCGGGGCGAGGAGGTAGGCCCGGGTGCCTTCCGGCATCGCCATCACGGCATCCACCATGTCCTGCACCTGCATCGCGGTGATCGGCAGGCCGGTGGCGGGCGAATAAGGCGTGCCGACGCGGGCGAAGAGAAGGCGGAGGTAGTCGTAAATCTCGGTCACTGTCCCCACGGTGGAGCGGGGGTTCTTCGACGTGGTCTTCTGCTCGATGGAAATGGCGGGCGAGAGGCCCGAGATATGGTCGACGTCAGGTTTCCCCATCATGTCAAGGAACTGCCGGGCATAGGCGCTGAGCGATTCCACATAACGGCGCTGGCCTTCGGCATAGATCGTGTCAAACGCCAGCGAGGATTTGCCCGAGCCCGAAAGCCCGGTAATCACCACCAGCTGGTCGCGCGGAATGTTGACATCGACCCCTTTAAGGTTGTGTTCCCGCGCGCCCCGCACTTCGATGAACTTCTGTTCGGCCATGACAACCCCCGGCAATGCCCGCCACAGATAGTGCGTTGTGGCTGAGTCTCCAACCAGAATTTGTGAACGAATGGGGAACGGACGTCAATCAGCCCGCACGCGCCGCCGCGCTGCCTGAAGCTGATGCAGGCTGATCCCAAGGATGCACAAAGCCACCGCCGCCACAGCCAATCCGGGAGGCCCGGCCTGGGCCAGAAGGGCGGCCAGAACCGGCGTGCCGGTGGTGGTGGAAACACCCGACGACGGGCCGGCCAAGTTCCAGCAGGCGCCGGCGCCGGAAAGGGCCCGGACATCTACGTCTATGCGCACGACCGCATCGGCGAATGGATCGGCAGCGGCCTCCTGCATGCGGTGACGCCCAACCGCGCGCTCTTCGACGACATCGACCCGATCGGCTGGCGCGGCTTTGCCAGTGGCGGCCGGCTCTGGGGCTATCCGTTGGCGATCGACGCCGTCACGCTGGTCTACAACAAGGCGCTGGTGCGCGAGCCGCCGCCAGACTTCGACGCCGTGTTCACGCTCGACCGTGCACTGCAAACGCGA
>JAAUPC010000036.1 GCA_012036325.1 Paracoccaceae bacterium | reverse complement strand
GGCAGGCTGGATGTCCTGCCGCTTCGAGATCGCGGCCAGCGACACATGCGCTTCGGTCCCGGATGTCACCTCGGCCAGCGCCAAGTCCGCCAACGCCACCATCGCATAGCGCCCCTTGGTCGAAAGCTTCATCCTGCACCCTCCGGCGATGGTTTCCTTGGGCGCAATCCGATTGACGCCGCGCCTTGGCGGCATTACCTGAAATCGACCCGGTAAACGGCGGCACCCTGCCGCCTTTAGAATGGTTCTATTTTAGTCGAGCGAAAGCGTCAAGAAACCGCGCGCTCCCGCATGAGATGAGGCCGATGCCCGAGGTTATCTTTGCCGGTCCTGATGGACGCCTGGAAGGCCGCTACCACCCGCAAAAGGAACGCGACGCGCCGATCGCCATCGTGCTGCATCCGCACCCGGCCTATGGCGGAACGATGAACAACAAGGTTGTCTACAACCTGCACTATGCCTTTTACAATCTGGGCTTCACCGTCCTGCGCTTCAACTTCCGCGGTGTCGGCCGCAGCCAGGGCGAATATGACCAGGGCATTGGCGAACTTTCCGATGCCGCCTCCGCGCTGGATTACCTGCAGGCGATGAACCAGAACGCCAAGCATTGCTGGGTCGCGGGCTTCTCCTTCGGTGCCTGGATCGGGATGCAGCTTCTGATGCGTCGGCCGGAAATCACCGGCTTCATCTCGGTGGCACCCCCCGCGAACCTTTATGACTTCTCGTTCCTGGCCCCCTGCCCGTCCTCCGGTCTCATCATCAATGGCAGCGCCGACAAGGTCGCCCCGCCGAAGGACACCAAGTCCCTGGTGTCGAAGCTGCATGAACAAAAGGGCATCACCATCACCCATTCCGAGGTTGAGGGCGCCGATCACTTCTTCAAGGACGAAGAGGCCCACATGAAACCGATGATCCAGACGGTCTCGGATTATGTGCGGCGGAGGATGACGGAGGTTTCGCGCTAAGATGGCTGTCATTCAGGACCTTGCCGACCAACTGGCTGAAGACGTGCTTGCCGCCGAGCCGGAACTTGGCGACGACACGTTCTATGAAAAAGTCAGCCGCGTGCTGATGGCCGCCTCGCCCACCTTTCAAGAGGCGTTCATCACCTCGGTTCGCGTCCGCCTGGCCGAACGCCGCGGGCGCGAGTTTTTGGAAAAAGCCCTCGCCGCCAAGCGCGGGTTGATCGACGAGGAACCCGTCGCCCCGATCGACATGGGTGGCATGGGCCATTGACAGACAGGCTCGACGCCCAATTCGCGTTTCTGAATGAGGCCGACCGCCTGAAATCCGTCCTGCGTGCAACGACACTGGTCGATGGCAGCCGCCCCGAGAATTCTGGCGAACACAGCTGGCACCTAGCACTTTATGCGCTGGTGCTGGCCGACCAGGCCGAACCGGGCGTGTCGATTGACCGGGTGATCCGGATGCTCCTGATCCACGACTTGGTAGAGATCGACGTCGGCGACGTGCCGATCCATTCGCAGGACGGTCAGGCGCATGGCAGCGAAGCCACCATTGCGGCAGAAGCGAAAGCTGCAGACCGCATCTTCGGACTGCTTCCCCCTGACCTTTGCCACAGCTTTCGCGCGCTATGGGATGAGTTTGAGGCGGCGCAGACCCCTGATGCGATCTTTGCCAAATCCCTTGACCGCGTGCAGCCCGTCATGGCCAACCTGATGTCTGGTGGCGGAACCTGGACCACCTACAACGTGACCTATGACCAGCTTGAGGCTCGGGTTGGTAGCAAGATCGCCAAAGGCGCACCAGGGTTGTGGGACTGGGTCAAGCAAAAGGCGCGGCCATATTTTATTGGTCGAGGTTGATGCATGGCGGAGTTTCAGCCACGCCTATCTCCGAAGGATCAGCACGCTATGCTTGATAACGGCCCGATAACGGTTGTGTCCGTTTCAGATCTTTCAAAGCTTGCTGATCTACTCGAAGCTTCTGGCCGTTGGGTCCACACAATGGAGGTTTTCGAGAGAAAAGGCGATCGCAACCCATTGCGTGTCGATCTCTCTCTCCTCGGCCTAGATGGCGAAGACAGTGTCGCGTTCACCGAAAGACCGGCCTTAATGCAAAAGCTTCTGCGCCGGCATATTGCACTGATGCTGGCCTCGAAGTCCGAATTCGAAATGGAAGTCTGGCTTGGCGACTAGCAGCATGGACTTTCGGTATACAATCGCATACCGCCCTTCCCAAGCCGCCCCTTTTCCGCTATGACCCCGTCAACCGAATCCCCAGCCCGGAGAGCGTCATG
This sequence comes from Paracoccaceae bacterium, assembly GCA_012036325.1. Taxonomy (GTDB): domain Bacteria; phylum Pseudomonadota; class Alphaproteobacteria; order Rhodobacterales; family Rhodobacteraceae; genus Tabrizicola. The sequence goes on along the minus strand of JAAUPC010000036.1, from coordinate 13,395 downwards.
TCCAAGATCAAGGTAGCCAACCCCGTCGTCGAACTTGATGGCGATGAGATGACCCGGATCATCTGGGATTTCATCAAGCAAAAGCTGATCCTCCCTTACCTCGACATCGACCTGAAATACTACGACCTCGGGATCGAAGAGCGTGACCGCACCAACGACCAGATCACCATCGACAGCGCCGAAGCCATCAAGAAATACGGCGTCGGCGTCAAGTGTGCGACCATCACCCCCGATGAACAGCGGGTTGAGGAGTTTAGCCTCAAGCAGATGTGGAAATCGCCCAACGGCACCATCCGCAACATCCTTGGCGGCGTGATCTTCCGGGAACCGATCATCTGCAAGAACGTCCCCCGCCTTGTCCCCGGCTGGACCCAGCCCATCGTCATCGGCCGCCACGCCTTTGGCGACCAGTACCGCGCGACCGACTTCCACTTCCCGGCGCCGGGAAACTCACAATGAAATTCGTCGGCAACGACGGCACCGTGATCGAAAAGGACGTCTACGCCGCCCCCTCCGCCGGCGTCTACATGGGCATGTACAACCTCGATGACTCGATCATCGACTTCGCCCGCTCCTCGATGAACTACGGCCTTCTCAAGGGCTGGCCGGTGTATCTGTCCACCAAGAACACCATCCTCAAGGCCTATGACGGCCGCTTCAAGGACCTCTTCGCCAAGGTCTATGCCGAGGAATTCGAAGAGCAGTTCAAGGCCAAGGGCATCCATTACGAACACCGCCTGATCGACGACATGGTCGCCTCGGCGATGAAATGGTCCGGCGGATATGTCTGGGCCTGCAAGAACTATGACGGCGATGTGCAGTCCGATACCGTGGCGCAAGGCTTCGGCTCGCTCGGCCTGATGACCTCGGTCCTGATGACCCCCGATGGCAAGATCGTCGAGGCCGAGGCCGCCCACGGCACCGTCACCCGCCACTTCCGCGAACACCAGAAGGGCAAGGCGACCTCGACCAACTCCGTCGCGTCGATCTATGCTTGGACTGGGGGCCTCAAGCACCGCGCCAAGCTCGATGGCAACGACGCCCTGATGCGTTTTGCCACCACGCTGGAGAAGGTGACCGTCGACACGGTGGAAGACGGCTTCATGACCAAGGACCTCGCCCTGCTTGTCGGGCCGGACCAGAAATGGCTGACCACGATGGGCTACTTGGAAAAGGTCGATGAGTATCTGAACAAGGCGCTTCAGGGCTGACCGAAGGTAGGGTGGGCAATATTGCCCACCCTACGCAAGACCCTCAGGGCCAGAGGGCAGCCTCTGGCCCGCTCCCGTCTAAAGACGGTAGTCGGCCTGAACCACTGCGTTCGGCCAATGCCGCACCCTGGCAAGCGTCAAGGGCACGTCGCCCGCACCATGGCCCCACAAGGGACGTCCGGCCCCCAACAGGACCGGGATGGTTGAAACCACCATACGCCGCACCAACCCTGCCGTCAGAAAGGCGCGGATCACTTGCCCGCTGTCGATGTACACGCGCTCTGCGCCCTGCTCTGCTAGCCCTGCCAAAAGCGCAGCCGGGCTCTCAGCCGTGACACGCACCCGGCCTTGCAACCCCTCCGGCACTGAAACCGCCTCTGGCTTGCGGCTCAGCACCACGACCGGCACCTGATAGGGCCAGTCTCCAAAGCCCCGCACGGTGTCAAAGGTTGCACGGCCCATGACGATGGCATCCACACCCTCCATGAACGCGGCAAAGCCGTAATCCTCGCCCTCAGGCACCGGATGGCCGGTCAACCAGCCGATATCGCCATTCTCGCGTGCGATGAAACCGTCAACACTGGTGGCAATGAACACCTCGGCCTGCGCCAGTGCCGGCTGCATGTCCAAACCTCCTGCAGGATGAAAGACGCTTCTGCTACCTCTGGTTCGGCAACGGGTCAAGCATTCCGAAAAGGTCATACCCATTGACTTAATATAAGTCAGTAAGTATGTCCTAAATTGAACCCGTCACCTGAGGACCCGCATGTCAGACGCCCAGCACCACAGCCCCCTGGATGACGCGCAAGGTATCGCCTTCGGCGTCACAATGGCCGCCTTCGGGATGCATGTGCTGACGCATATGGGCTTTGTCACCGGCCAGACCACCGGCATCGCCGTCCTTCTGGCCCATGTCACCGGCCTGCCCTTTCCGGCAGTCTATTTCACCATCACCCTGCCCTTCCTGGCCCTGGCCTGGCGCCGGGTGGGCGCGCGCTTTGCACTCAAGACGCTGGTCACCACCGCCGCCCTGTCGCTGCTGGTCGCCCTGCTTCCCGCCTGGGTGGACCTTGGCCGGATCGAGCCTGCCTTTGCCGCCATCCTCTTCGGCCTGATGTTCGGCATCGCCGCCCTGGCCGCCATCCGCCATGGTGGCAGTTTCGGCGGCCTCTCCATCTTGTGGATCGAACTGCAGGACCGCACCGGCTTTCGCGCCGGGACCGCGCAGCTTCTGTCAGATGCAGTGATCTTCGGCCTTGCGGCCTTCATCGTGCCGTTTGAGACGCTGGCCTACAGTTTCCTTGGGGCTGCCGTCTTTTCGCTCTTCCTCGCGATCAACCACCGCCGTGACCGGTATGTCGCCGTCTAGACCCGCTAGCCCCAGCCCCGATTTTTCGCAGAAAAATCATGCCCCCTTCCGGGCCAGGCAGCGCCCGGCTACACAGCCGCCATGACTGACCCCGCCAAACACTCGCTGATCGAAGATGCCCAAGGCATTGCCTATGGTGCCACGATGGCCGCCTTCGGTATCGTCATCCTCACCCATCTTGGGCTGGTGACCGGGCAGACAGCGGGGCTTGCGGTCCTGATCTCCTACGCCACCGGCTGGGGATTCGGCCCCGTGTTCTTTGCGATCAACCTGCCGTTCTATGTGCTGGGCTACCTGCGGATGGGCTGGCAGTTCACGCTGAAGACCTTCCTCGCCGTGGCGCTTCTGTCAGCCCTCAGCCTTTGGCTGCCGGGTCAGGTCAGCTTTGCGACCCTGAACCCTTGGGTCGGGGCCGTCCTTTTCGGGTTTCTCTCCGGGTCTGCGCTTCTGGCGCTTTTTCGCCATGGGGCAAGCCTCGGGGGCATCGGCATCGTCGCCTTGATGCTGCAAGGCCGTCTTGGCTGGCGCGCAGGCTGGGTGCAGCTTGGCTTTGACGCGGTCCTCTTTGCCGCAGCCTTCACGGTGATCGAGACGCGCCTGGTCATCATCAGCTTTCTCGGCGCGCTGGTGGTGAACCTCGTCATCGCGATCAACCACCGCCGCGATCGCTATGTCGCGACCTGACCGGCGCAGCAAACCTTAAGAATCCCTGAACGATAAAAGACAAGCTACTGATTTTGCTTGCATCTACGGGATTGTCCACCGTGGACACCGCAGCCCCTCTGGCCACAGGGCCGAAAACCCTGTAAGGCCCCGCCAACCCTATAGGACCCGGACCCAATGGAACTGCGCAACATCGCGATCATCGCCCACGTCGACCACGGCAAGACCACCCTCGTGGACGAGCTTCTCAAGCAATCCGGTGCCTTCCGGGACAACCAGGCCGTTTCCGAACGGGCAATGGATTCGAACGACATCGAACGCGAACGCGGGATCACGATCCTCGCGAAGTGCACCTCGGTGGAATGGCACGACACCCGGATCAACATCGTCGACACCCCCGGCCACGCCGATTTCGGGGGTGAGGTAGAGCGGATCCTCAGCATGGTGGACGGTGTCTGCCTCCTCGTCGATGCCGCCGAAGGCCCGATGCCCCAGACCAAGTTCGTGCTCGCCAAGGCCCTCGCCCTCGGCCTCCGGCCCATCGTCGTCCTGAACAAGGTCGACAAGCCCGACGCCGAACCGGACCGCGCATTGAATGAGGTGTTCGACCTCTTCGCCAACCTCGGCGCCATGATGACCAACTGGACTTCCCCCATGTCTATGCCTCCGGCCGCTCCGGCTGGGCGGATGCAGAACTTGACGGCCCGCGCAAGGATCTGAGCGCCCTTTTCGACCTCATCGTTGCCCACGTCCCCGCGCCAAAGGTCCTCGCCCGCGTCGATGAGCCGTTCTCGATGCTGGCGACCACCCTCTCTGCCGACCCCTACCTTGGCCGCATCCTGACCGGCAGGGTTGAATCCGGCCGCATCGGCACCGGCACCACGCTGAAGGCCCTCTCGCGCACCGGCGACCGGCTGGAGCAGTTCCGCGTGACCAAGATCCTCGCCTTCCGCGGCCTGACCCAGACCGCGATTGATGAGGCTGTGGCCGGCGACATCGTCACCCTGGCCGGCATGACCAAGGCCACCGTGGCCGACACCCTCTGCGCGCTGGACATCGACACTGCCCTTCCCGCCCAGCCCATCGACCCGCCGACCATCACCGTGACCTTCGGCATCAACGACTCACCTCTGGCGGGCCGCGATGGCAGCAAGGTCCAGTCGCGGGTGATCCGTGAGCGGCTGATGAAGGAATCCGAGGTCAACGTCGCGATCAAGGTCGCGGACACCCCCGGCGGTGACGCCTTCGAAGTCTCCGGTCGCGGCGAACTCCAGATGGGCGTTCTGATCGAAAACATGCGGCGCGAGGGGTTTGAACTCTCGATCTCCCGCCCCCGAGTGATTTTCCAGGACATCGACGGGGTCCGCAATGAACCCATTGAAGAAGTCACCATCGACGTCGACGACGAATACTCCGGCGCCGTGATCGACAAGCTGACGGGTGAGCGGAAGGGCGATCTGGTCGAGATGAAGCCCGCCGGTGTCGGCAAGACCCGGATCATCGCCCATGTCCCCTCGCGCGGGCTGATCGGCTATCAGGGCCAGTTCCTGACCGACACGCGCGGCACCGGCGTTCTGAACCGCATCTTCCACGGCTGGACCCCGCACAAGGGACCGATCCAAGGGCGGCGGCAGGGTGTGCTGATCTCGACCGAGTCCGGCGTGTCCGTCGCCTATGCCCTGTGGAACCTGGAAGAACGCGGCCGCATGTTCATCGGCCCGCAGGAACAGGTTTATGTCGGCATGCTGATCGGCGAGCATTCCCGCGAGAATGACCTTGAGGTCAACCCCTTGAAGGGCAAGAAGCTGACCAACGTCCGCGCCTCGGGCACGGACGAAGCCGTCCGCCTGACCCCGCACATCAAGATGAGCCTGGAAGAGGCGATTGCCTACATCGATGACGATGAGCTGGTCGAAGTGACCCCCAAGATCATCCGCCTGCGCAAGCGCCTGCTGGATCCGAACGAACGCAAGCGGCAGTCCCGGAAAGACTGACGGCCGGCCTGGGGCCCAAGAATTTCAAGTAAAATTCTTGTCAAATTCCTTACTTAAGGAATTTGGCTCCGGTCATGCAGCGGCGGCCAGACGGCAGGGCAGGAACTCTTCCACCCTGACGTCAACACCGTCAAAGGTGCAGAAGCTATAGGGCGGCACTTCTTCCCAGCCGCCCTCTTCCGCTTCCAAAGGCTCGGAAACCACAGCCCGACCGCCGCGCGTATCGGACCAGCGGTGGTAAAGCGACGGAGCCGCGTCATCGGTCGCGTAGCGCACGGCGTAAAGACGTTCCCCATCCGACAGGGCGGCTGTCATCCGCAGATGCGGCCCCTGCCCTTTCTCTCGGGCAAGGGTGATGAACCGCGCCGCTGCCCGCTCCAACGCGCCGCGCGGATCGGCGTCCAGCCCTTCGGCGAGGGCCACAAGAAACAAAGCCTCACTGTCCGTCGCCCCTTTGCGGTGCGGATACAGAGATTCCGGAATCATCATGTCCGCGTCGCGGCGGAAGTTGTCATAGCCGCCAACCTGGCCATTGTGCATGAAGCTCCACCGGCCATGGGTGAAAGGGTGACAATTGTTACGGCTGGTGGCTGTTCCGGTGCTGGCCCGCACATGCGCCAGAAAGAGGCCGCTTTGCACCTGCGCGGTCAGGCTGCGCAGGTTCGGGTCCGACCAGGCGGGAAGGACATCACGGAACAGGCCAGGTTCAGACCTTGCCCCGTACCAGGCGATGCCGAAACCATCGGCGTTGATCGCGGAATGGCACTGCGTGGCGCAATGGCTTTGGTGGATCAAGCTGTGACCGGGGCGGCTGATGATCTCTTCCAGAAAGATCGGCGCTCCGGTGTAAGCGGCCCAGCGGCACATCAGGCTGCCCCTGTGGTGGTGTGGATCATTTGCCCGACCTCATGCGTTTTTCTTTTACAATAGCATGACATGGGGATGACGGCGCAAGAATTTCCCTGCGGATTCAAGGAAAACCCTACTCGATTTCCTCAACCACCATCAAATCGCGCGTGCTGGCACCTTTGGCATGGGCAAGTGCGGACTGATAGGCGGGCGAGTTGTAGCACTCTACCGCCTTTTCCAGGCTGGGGAAGCGGGCCACCACGTTGCGCGGCCGGTCATTGCCTTCCAGCTGCACATAGCGCCCACCCCGGGCGAGGAAGACCCCGCCATGGGCCGCAATCGCCTCGGTCGCGCCCTTCGCGTAGCGCGCATAGGCTTCGGTGTCGGTCACGTGGACATGGGCAATCCAGAGCGCGGTCGGCATCGCCTCAGCCCCCCATCGCCGTTTCGGCCGCCTTGATCGCAGCCTCGGCCAAGGCGATGTCTGCACCGCCAGCCTGGGCAAGGTCAGGTCGGCCGCCACCGCCCTTCCCGCCCATCGCCTCGGCCGCGGCCTTGACGAGGGTGACGGCCGAAAGCTTCGCGGTAAGGTCCCCGGTCACGCCCGCGGCCACGGCGGGCTTGCCGCCGGTATCGGCGATCAAGAGGACAGCGCCCGAGCCGAGCTGCGCTTTCATCTGGTCGATCAACGCGGGAAGGTCCTTGCCGGACACGCCCTGCAGTACCTGAGCAATCAGCTTCACCCCATTGATTTCACGTGCTTCCGGGCCACCCAGCTTGGTGCCCATCGCCAGATCCCGGCGCAGTTGCGCAACCTCGTTCGCCAGTGCCTTCCGTTCGTCGAAAAGCGCGCGGATCCGGTCGGCGAGTTCCGAGGCCGGAGCCTTGATGATCATCGCGATGTCGTTCAACCGCGCATCCTGCAGGCGCAGGTGGTCAAGTGCCGCCTGGCCCGTCAGCGCCTCGATCCGGCGGACCCCGGCGCTGGAGGCACTGTCGCCCAGCAGAACCATCGCCCCAATGTCGCCAGTCCGGGCGACATGCGTGCCGCCGCAAAGCTCAAGCGAATAGGTCCTTCCGTCCGCGCCTTTGGCCGAACCTTCAAGGACGCCCATCGACACGACGCGCACCTCATCGCCGTACTTTTCCCCAAACAGCGCCTGCGCACCGATAGCGCGGGCGTCGTCGGGGGTCATGATCCGGGTATCCACCGGTGAATTCTGGCGGATGAAGGCGTTCACCTCGGCTTCGATGGTTGCCAAGTCGGGCGCGGAAATCGCTGCCGCATGACTGAAGTCAAAGCGCAGACGGTCGGCAGCGTTCAATGACCCCCGCTGCGCGACGTGATCGCCCAAGGTGCGCCGCAGAGCCTCGTGCAAAAGGTGCGTGGCGGAATGGTTGGCACGAATCTGGGCGCGGCGGCTGTGGGACACCTCCAGCTTCGCGGGCTGACCCTTCAGAAGATCGCCCTCCAACACCTTGGCAACATGGATGAAAACGCCAGCGGCCTTTTTCACATCCGTCACTTCGGCAAGGCCGGTTGCGGTGCGGATCAGGCCCGCATCGCCGATCTGGCCGCCGCTTTCGGCATAGAACGGGGTCTGGTTGACCACGATCTGCACGGTCTCACCAAGGGTCGCGGAACCAACGGCAGCGCCGTCACGCACCAGCGCGGTCACCACACCTTCGGCGGTTTCCGTGTCGTAGCCGAGGAACTCGGTAAGCCCATGTTCTTCGGCGATCTCGAACCAGATCTTCGCGTCCCCCGCCGCTCCGGTTCCCGACCACGCCGCGCGGGCCTTCTGTTTCTGCTCCTGCATGGCGTGGTCAAAGCCCGCGACGTCCACCTCACGCCCCTTTTCGCGCAGCGCGTCCTGGGTCAGGTCCAGTGGGAAGCCATAGGTGTCGTAAAGCTTGAAGGCCGCCGCCCCCGGCAAGGCACCGCCGTCGGGCAGGCGGGAAAGTTCATCGTCCAGAAGGCGCAGCCCCCGGTCGAGGGTCTGCTTGAAGCGCGTTTCCTCCAGCCGCAGGGTTTCTTCTATGAGGGACTGTGCCCGGCCAAGTTCGGGGTAAGCCGCGCCCATTCCCCGGACCAGTGCCGGCACCAGACGGTGCATAACCGGATCATGCGCACCCAGCATATGCGCGTGCCGCATCGCGCGGCGCATGATCCGGCGGAGGACATAGCCGCGACCCTCGTTTGAGGGCATCACGCCGTCTGCGATCAGGAAGCTAGTCGACCGCAGATGGTCTGCAATCACCCGATGGTGGATTTTCCCCGGACCGTCAGGGTCAGCGCTGGTGGCATGGGCTGACGCCTCAATCAGGCTGCGCATCAGGTCAGTGTCGTAGTTGTCGTGCTTGCCTTGCAAAAGTGCACCGATCCGCTCCAGCCCCATGCCGGTGTCGATCGACTGCATCTCCAAGGGCACCAAGCGGCCATCGGCGAACTGTTCGTTCTGCATGAAGACGTTGTTCCAGATCTCGATGAACCGGTCCCCGTCTTCTTCGGCGCTGCCGGGCGGGCCGCCCCAGATATGCGGCCCATGGTCATAGAAAATCTCTGTGCAGGGGCCGCAGGGGCCGGTGGGCCCCATCCGCCAGAAGTTGTCATCGGTGGCGATGCGGATGATGCGGGCGTCCGGAAGACCCGCGACCTTCTTCCAGATGCCCGCGGCCTCATCATCAGTGTGGTAGACCGTGACCAGAAGCTTCTCCGGGTTCAGGCCGAAATCCTTGGTCAAAAGCTCCCACGCGAAGGCAATCGCCTGGTCCTTGAAGTAATCGCCGAAGCTGAAATTCCCCAGCATTTCAAAGAAGGTATGGTGCCGCGCGGTGTAGCCCACGTTGTCCAGGTCATTGTGCTTGCCGCCCGCGCGCACGCATTTCTGTGCCGTCGTCGCGCGCTTGTAGTCGCGCGTTTCCACCCCGGTGAAGAGGTTCTTGAACTGCACCATGCCCGAGTTCGCGAACATCAACGTCGGGTCGTTGCGCGGCACGAGGGGCGAGCTTTCCACCACCCGGTGGCCATTGCGACGAAAGAACTCAAGGTAGGTGGAGCGGATGTCGTTCAGTGACGCCATGACAGGCCCTTCCGGAAGGCTAACGAGCGATTTTGCAACCGTTTAGCCCCCTCAGCGTGGGCTGTCCACCATGCGGGCGATTCCCCAATGAAAAAGGCCGGAAGCGGGGCTTCCGGCCTTTCTGCTTCCCAGCAAAAGCGGGTCACATGTCGACGACGTCCGCCTCTTCGCCACCCGACACGTTGAAGTCCAGCCCATTGGCACCGCGGATCTTGTCTTCAATCTCCATCGCGACGGCGGGGTTTTGCTTCAGGAACAGCTTGGCATTCTCGCGGCCCTGACCGATGCGTTCATCCCCGTAAGAATACCAGGAGCCGGACTTTTCCACCACGCCCGCCTTGACGCCAATGTCGATCAGCTCTCCGGTTTTGGAGATGCCCTCGCCATACATGATGTCAAACTCTACCTGCTTGAAGGGCGGGGCGACCTTGTTCTTGACCACCTTCACCCGGGTGGTGTTGCCCACCACATCGTCCTTTTCCTTGATCGACCCGATACGGCGAATGTCCAGACGCACGCTTGCGTAGAACTTCAGCGCATTGCCGCCGGTGGTCGTTTCTGGCGAGCCGAACATCACGCCGATCTTCATCCGGATCTGGTTGATGAAAATCACCATGCAGTTCGAACGCCCGATCGACGCGGTCAGCTTGCGCATGGCCTGGCTCATCAGGCGGGCCTGTGACCCCATCTGCATGTCGCCCATGTCGCCTTCGATTTCCGATTTCGGCACCAGGGCGGCAACGCTATCGACCACAACCAGGCTGACCGCGCCAGACCGCACCAGCGTATCAACAATCTCCAGCGCCTGTTCGCCGGTGTCGGGCTGCGAGATCAAAAGTTCATCCAGGTTCACGCCCAATTTCTTGGCATATTGCGGGTCAAGCGCGTGTTCGGCGTCGACAAAGGCGCAGACGCCGCCCTTCTTCTGTTCTTCGGCCACCACATGCAGCGTCAGGGTGGTTTTTCCTGAAGATTCCGGACCATAAATTTCGATAATCCGGCCCTTCGGCAGGCCGCCGATGCCAAGCGCGATATCAAGGCCCAGCGATCCGGTCGAGGTCGCTTCGATATCCATTGCCGGGCTGTCAGCGCCCAGTTTCATGATCGAGCCCTTGCCGAACTGGCGTTCAATCTGCGCCAGCGCGCTTTCCAGAGCCTTCGCCTTGTCCATGTCACGCTTCCCGTTGAGGTCGAGGAGGTTTGCTACCGCCGCCATATCCATGATCCTTATTTCATAGCCACCCGCAGGCGGCAATCCTGCCCAATGTTCCCCAAGTGTTCCCATCCTTATGAGATCAAATCAGGAACATTTCAACCAAATTCTCACGATCCCAGCTTTTGCGCGGTTTGGTTAAGAGATAGTTTACGGCACTGGCCCAAAACGGTGCGAAACCGGGGCGGAACGGAAAATGGGGCAGGAATGCTGGTGTTCTGGGAGCAAAGGCTGGCTTTTCTGGCCACGCCGAAGACGGGGTCAACGGCGATCGCGGCGGCGCTCGAATCACTTGCTGCGGTGTCGATCCAGCGGCCACCCCTTTTGAAGCACACGACGGTCCATCGCTACCGGCGGTTCGTCGGGCCCTACCTGGAGGCCGCTTCGAAGGATAGCTTCACTCTGGTGGCCCTGATGCGAGAGCCACGGGACTGGCTGGGGTCGTGGTACCGGTTCCGACAGCGCGAGGAAACGGACCCCGCCCGCAGCACCCGTGACATGAGCTTTGACGATTTCGTGCGCGCCTGGTGTCAGGACCCTCGCCCCGCTTTTGCCGATGTTGGGAGCCAGGAAAAGTTCCTGCGGCCAAGGCAGGGGGTCGGGGTGGACCGGCTGTTCCGCTATGAGGAGATCGACACCTTCGTGGCCTTCCTGGAAGACCGCCTGGATTGCGAGGTGATCCTGCCCCGGCTGAACGTATCCCCCCCGGGTGCTACCGACCTCTCCCCCGCGACCGAAGCGCTGCTGCAGGAGGTTGCGGCAGAGGATTTCACGCTCTACCGCACCCTTCTTGGAGATGCGCGGGTCTGAGCGTCTGCTTGCCGATCTTGGCGGAAAGGCATGACAGGGTGCGGCTTTGGCGATAGAAAACAGGCGAAGGGGCTGAAGACCCCGTGAGGCATGAAAGGGCGGGACCATGATCAATGGAACGATGACGCGGCGCGGGCTGATCCTTGGGGGCGCGGCGCTTGGGCTTGCGGCCTGCAACAACGGGATCGGGTCGAACGGGGCGGCGCAGATTGACGCGCGGGTCGAGGCGACGCAGAGCTTCCTTTTCAGCCGCTACCCTGGCACGCAGGACCTCGCCAACCGGGCAGCGGGGGTGCTTTACATGCCCCTCATCACCGAGGCGGGGTTCGGCATCGGCGGGTCCTATGGACGCGGGGCCCTGCGGATTCAGGGGGTGACGGTTGACTATTATTCGGCCGCGAAGGGGACCATCGGGTTCCAGATCGGGGCGCAACAATATGCCCATGCCTTGTTCTTCATGACCCCCGAGGCGCTGGAGGACTTCCGCCGGGCCAGCGGCTGGGCGGCGAGCGGCGAGATCCGCTATGCGACGCCGGAACAGGGGGCCAGCATCGGCAAGGAGACGACCGAGCTTGACCCGGTGATCGCCCTGGTCTTTGGCCAGCAAGGGCTGATCGCGGGGGCGACCTTGGGCGGGGTCAAGTATACCCGGATCATCCCCTGAGGCAGAGTGTCCACGGTGGACATTTTCTGAACATACAGGGAAAACAACGCCTTAAGCGTGGGCGTTTAGACTTTGTTAAGTCTTGAACATCCCGGCAAAGGCTGCCCCGACGAAGGCGCAACCGGGGGGCGTCAGGCTTGCCGGGGTGACCCCGTTGGATCATGCAACGGCTTGCGCCTTGCCCTTTCGAGGGGCCACGACCTGGCGTCAGAACATCGGTTCGGATCATCGCGGCAGCCGATGCCAGACGCTTCACCGATGACACGCTGTGCGTGGGCCCGATGGCTATGGTCAAGGCCGCTGGTGATGAAACACCAGTGGAGACCCGCAACAAGAAAGAACCGATGACCTTGGACGACTTCACCACCGTCCCGGAAAAGTATGGTCCTTAGATGGGGTCACTGCGCTGGTCGGATTGATCAGACCGCAAAGTCAACCAGACGCGTTGCGTTGCGCCAAACCTGATTGCAAGGGGTGCTGCAGATCGGGCTGGACGACCTGAGCGACAAAGATCGCAATCCCGATTGGGCAAAGATCAAGTCATGGGTCTTGGGGCGAACGGGCCTTGATCTGTTGGCGTTGCGCAAGGGCACGGACCAGGGCTATTGGGCCAGATCACGGACCAGAAGCAGGTCACCCTCTTCCACCACGCCAGTGCTGAGAAATCCATGGCGCAGGTAAAAGCCAAGGTTGCCATGCGGTACGTCATTTACGCCGGTCACAAGGTGTTTGGCCCCCCAGCCGCGCGCGGCGACGAAGGCCAACCGCAGTGCGGCGGCGCCATATCCCCTGCCCTGACAGTCCGCCGCAATCATCAGCCGCCAAAGGTAGGCCGCACCCGTCTGCACATGGGGACCGTGCTGGCGCACGCCATCGGGATTGACCATCGCCATGAGCCCGACGGGCAGATCGCGGTCCCAGAGGCCCCAGACAACCGCGCCGGGTTCATAAGCGGCCTCGGCCAATGTCTTGACGTTGGCAGAGACAAGGTCGCGCTGGTCAGCACGCACCGAAAGGCCGATCAGCGCGGGAACCGTGTCACGGGTGATGGGTCGGGCGTCCAGCGTCACTTCAGACGCCGGATCAGGCTGGAGGTGTCGCCCCGGCCCCCGCCCATCAGCTGCACGTCCTTGTAGAACTGGTCGACAAGGGCGGTGACGGGAAGGCTGGCGCCGATTTCGTCCGCGGTTTCAAGGCAGATGCCAAGGTCCTTGCGCATCCAGTCTACCGCGAAGCCGAAGTCGAACGTATCGGCCAACATGGTCTTGTGGCGGTTCATCATCTGCCAGCTTCCGGCGGCACCCTGGGAGATGACCTCAACCACCTTCTCACCGTCAAGGCCAGCTTTCTGGCCGAAGGCGAGGGCTTCGGAAAGGCCCTGCATCAGGCCCGCGATGCAGATCTGGTTCATCATCTTGGCCAGTTGCCCGGCCCCGGAGGCCCCGATCAGGCGGCAGACGCGGGCGTAAGCGGCCATCACCGGTTCGGCGCGGGCGTAATCGGCTGGATCACCGCCGCACATGATGGAGAGCTGGCCGT
>JAAUPC010000035.1 GCA_012036325.1 Paracoccaceae bacterium | reverse complement strand
CACCCGATCGACTTCTTCGTCGCTCGCGGATGGTCGGTGCGCGCGTCGGGTCCGAAGCCGCTCGCCGGATCCTCGGCGATCAAAGGTTATCGCGAGCTCGCGCCCGAACCGCCGATCCGCTCCGGTGTTCGACTCGATCTCGATCGCGAGGGCGAGTTCCGCTAATTGATCCAAGCGGCCGCCGACGGCGCATTCTGGCGCATCCAGTCGAGCAGGCAATCGGCCGCGGTACGCCACGCCGCGTCCAGCATCATGAGATGGCCGACGCCGTCGAGGATCAGAACCTCCGCCTGCGGCATTTTCTCCTTGAACGATGTCGCTGTCTTGACGCTGATCAGCGCGTCTTCCGCGCCGGGGGTGGGTGGAGGGCCACCCTCGGCATGGGCGGTCCAGATCGACACCACCGGCCAGCGTGACTGCACCAGCCGGACCGCGGGCGCCAACTGCAACCGCAGTCCGGCGATATCGTCCCCAAGCAGGCTTTCGAACGCAGCCTCTGCCAGCGGCACTGCATCGGCCGCGTGGTAGCTTGCCCGCATCGCCTGATCAAGCCGCGCGACGTCCGCCAGATAGGGCAGCCCAGCAACTGGAGGGAACCCCTCAAGAAATCCTGGGAAATCATCGCCATAAAGCATCATCATCCGCGACCGAGGGGGATGGGCGCGCAAGAACACGACGGCCATCGCGCCAAAGAACGCCTCGCCCACCAGCTGGCGCACATTCGGAAATGCCGCCTCCAGCGCCCTGGTCAGCGAGGACGCCACATTGTTGCGGTAGACGGAAAAGCGCTTGGGCGCGGGGCGGCCCATGGCATCAACGATCCCGCCAGGAATGGCGGCGTCGGGGTTCAAGAGCGCGGCGGCAAAAGCGGCCTGGTTCATGCGACCGCCTCCAACACCTTTGCGGCGCGGGCGGCCTCATCCTGCAGGACCGGCCAGTCGGGCACGTCATTGTCCCATTCGATCAGCGTCGGGCGCGGACCGCCGCGCGCGATGACATGCGCGTAAAGCGCCCAGACCGGATCAACCACCGGCGCGCCATGGCTGTCGATCAACAGGCGCTGGCCGTGGTCATCGCGATCTTCGTCATGGCCACCCAGATGGATCTCTCCAACATGGTGCAGCGGGAAAGCCTCAAGATAGGCCAATGGGTCATAATTCCGATTGATGCCAGAGACATAGACGTTGTTCACGTCCAGCAGCAGGCCGCAGCCGGTACGGCGGGCAATCTCGGTCAGAAAGTCGACCTCGGTCATCGCCGTCTCGGTGAAGGCGATATAGGTCGACGGATTTTCCAGCAGCATCCGGCGGCCCAGCACCTCTTGCACCTGGTCGATATGGTCGCAGACCCGCGTAAGGGTGGCGGGTGTATAGGGCAAGGGCAAGAGGTCGTTCAGATAGGCCCCGTCATGCGTGGACCAGGCCAGATGTTCAGAGAAACTGGCAGGTTTCAGCCAGCCCACCAGCGTCTTCAACCGGGCCAGGTGATCGGCGTCCAGCGGCCCTTCGCCGCCAATCGAAAGGCCCACGCCGTGGACCGAGATCGGGAACCGCTCTGCCAGATGGCGCAACTGGGCCAGCGGGCGGCCGCCATCGCCCATGTAATTCTCGGCATGAATTTCCAGCCAGCCTACCGGGCCCGGATCCGCCATGATCCCCGCAAAATGCTGCGGCTTGTAGCCTATGCCGGGTCTGGCGGGCAGCCCGGTTGAGGTTTGGTCAAGCATCATGCGCCCCCTGGGAACGCCCCCCTCGGCCATCGGGCCGAGGGGGGGGGGATAGTTGGCATCAGGCGGCGGGAAGGTCACGCTCAAGCGCTTCAAGGCTGCCAGCGCGGGCGGAGCCATCAGCGGCGGTGGGCAGCTCCATGGTCAGGCAGGTGCCAGCGGGGACCAGGGTCCAGGCGTTGCCTTGATAGTCGACCTTCGAGGTGCCAGCGCAGGTCGTGCCTTCACCGGCCGCACAGTCGTTCTGGCCTGCCAGCGACACGCCAAAGCACTTTTCGTTTTCCTGAGCCGCGACAGCGGTTGCCGACAAGGCCGCCATCAGCGCGCCAGCGATCACAAGGGTTTTGCTCTGGTAGGACATGGGAACTTCCTTCTTTGGGTTCGTTGCGGGTTTCAGTCGTCAGTTTCGGTGGTCAATTCCGGTGTGGCCACCTGTTTGCGGCACAACGGACAGTTCGCCGAAAATCGCCGGACATTACGTCAAAAACATACAGCCTTACGGTTTCGTGACCAAGACATTTGAGCGGCAAAGTGCAAAAACCCCCCGCACATCTGCGAGGGCTTTTCTTTGACATCATGGGGTTAGATCAGTTCCCCGACGGCGGCAGCGCCTCAAACCCGAAGGTAGAGAGCGCGGCCTCAAGGCTGATTGTTTCAGTCCGCGTCTCGCCCAAGCGGCGGACTGAAACAGTTCGCCCCTCAACCTCTTGCATGCCCACAGCCAGGATCACCGGAACCTTGCCCACGGAATGCTCACGCACCTTGTAGTTGATCTTCTCGTTCCGGACATCCGCCTCGGCCCGAACCCCCGCCTTGCGCAAAGCCGCTACGACCTCATGCACGAAAGGGTCAGCGTCCGACACGATGCTGGCGACGACGACCTGACGGGGTGCCAGCCAGAACGGCAGACGCCCTGCGTAGTTCTCCAGCAGGATGCCGATGAAGCGTTCAAACGAGCCCAGGATCGCGCGGTGCATCATCACCGGATGGTGCTTGGCCCCATCCTCGCCGACATATTCAGCCCCCAGCCGGACCGGCAGGTTGAAGTCGGCCTGGAAGGTGCCGCATTGCCATTCGCGGCCGATCGCATCGGTCAGCTTGAAATCCAGCTTCGGGCCGTAGAAGGCCCCGTCGCCGGGATTGATCGTATAGGCATATCCCGCCTTCTCGATTGCACGCGCAAGAGCGGTTTCCGCCTTGTCCCAGACCTCATCCGATCCCACGCGCACATCCGGGCGGGTGGACAGCTTGATGTCGAATTTCTCGAACCCAAGGTCGCGGTAGACACTGGACAGAAGCGCGAGGAAATCGGCGCATTCCGCTTCGATCTGGTCCTCGGTGCAGAAGATATGCGCATCGTCCTGCGTGAACCCCCGCACCCGCATCAGGCCATGCATCGAGCCACTGGACTCATACCGGTGGCACGCCCCGAACTCAGCCAGCCGCAAGGGCAGCTCGCGGTAGGACTTCAGGCCCTGATTGTAGACCTGCACATGGCAGGGGCAGTTCATCGGCTTCAGCGCGTTGATGCGCTTTTCCTTCGCGCCCTCTTCGTCCACCTCGACGATGAACATGTTTTCGCGGTAGGCCTCCCAGTGGCCTGACTTCTCCCACAACACCCGGTCCGCGACCTGCGGCGTCCTGATCTCCATATAGCCCGCCTGCCGCAGACGGCCCCGCATGTAATCTTCCAGCTGGCGATAGATCGTCCAGCCGTTCGGATGCCAGAAGACCATGCCGGGGGCTTCTTCCTGGATGTGGAACAGGTCCATCTCGCGGCCCAGCTTGCGGTGGTCGCGTTTCGCGGCCTCCTCCAGCATCGTGAGGTGGGCCTTCAGGTCATCGCGGTTGCGGAACGCCACCCCATAGATGCGCTGCAACATCGGGCGGCTGGCATCGCCCAGCCAGTAGGCCCCTGCGACATGTGTCAGCTTGAACGCATCCGCCGGAACCTGACCGGTGTGCTGCAGATGCGGGCCGCGGCAAAGGTCTTGCCAAGGCCCGTGCCAGTACATCCGCAGGTCTTCACCTTCGGGGATGCGGTCGATCAGCTCCAGCTTGAACGGCTCACCCCGGCCCCGGTAGTATTCCACGGCCTTCTCGCGCGGCCAGACTTCCATGCGCACAGGTTCGCGCGCGTTGATGATCTGTTTCATCCGGGCTTCGATCTGGCCAAGATCCTCGGGCGTGAAGGGGTCAGCCCGGTCAAAGTCATAAAACCAGCCGTAATCGCGGACCGGGCCGATGGTGACCTTCACATCCGGCCAGATCTCTTGCACCGCACGCGCCATGATATGCGCCAGGTCGTGCCGGATCAGCTCCAGCGCCGGGGCTTCGTCCTTCAGCGTGTTCAGGCTGATTTTGGCATCGCCCTGGATCGGCCAGGCCATATCCCAATGCGCGCCGTTGACCTGCGCCGAGATCGACGCCTTGGCCAGCGACGGCGCAATGCTTGCGGCCACTTCGGCAGGCGTTACCCCAGCGGGGTATTGGCGGATGTTGCCGTCAGGAAATGTCAGGGAAATCTGGGCCATGGGCCGTCTCCTCGTCAGTTTGGCGCCTACGAAACGCCCGGTTGCGGGTTATGTCGACGGTTCTCATGCCAATCCGCCGGGGTGAAGTCAAGCCATGGGCGGTTCTTCGCGCGTGGGTTGCACTGCCCCTCACCCTTGGCGGCCTTGCAACCTATATTGGCGGCATGACAACCTTTCTCACCACGCCGCAGGGCCGCCACATCGCCTATCACAAAACCCCTGGCAGGGGGCCGGGTGTCGTGTTTCTGGGCGGCTTCCGGTCGGACATGACCGGCTCCAAGGCGCTGGCCCTTCAGGCCTGGTCCGAGGCAGAGGGCCGCGCCTTCCTGCGCTTTGACTATTCCGGGCACGGCGCCTCCCATGGGGCCTTCACCGATGGCGCGATCAGCGACTGGCGTGAAGATGCCGCCGCGGTGATCGAGGTGCTGACCGATGGGCCGCAGATCCTTGTCGGGTCATCGATGGGGGGCTGGATTTCGCTGCTTCTGGCGCGCGACATGCCGGCGCATGTGGCGGGGTTGGTCGGGATCGCGGCCGCCCCGGATTTCACCGAAACGATGTGGGAAGCCGAGTTCTCGCTTGCCGATCGCACGACGCTTTTGGAAACGGGGGTCATCTATCGCCCCTCTGACTATTCGGACCAGCCCTATCCGATCACCCGCCGCCTGATCGAGGATGGCCGCCAGAACCTTGTGCTGGCCCAGCCGCTGATCCTGCCTATTCCCGTGCGTCTGCTGCAGGGCACCGCGGATGTCGATGTTCCGCCGTCGGTCGCGCTGGGGCTTTTCGATCACATCGTCAGCGCTGATTTGCAGCTGACACTCGTCAAGTGGGCCGACCACCGGTTTTCCAGCCCGTCCTGCCTCGATCTTTTGATCAAGACAGTGGAAGAGCTTTTGCAACCGCGTGGCACCACGGAGCCTGCCGTTAGAGAAACTTTGCATAAATCGAACACCGCATAGCGATTAGTCGATCTAAGGAAGATCTCAGCAAGAAGACATCCTGCTTTGAATTCATTGGCTTGTCTGGTACGATACCAGGATGACCGCTTTGGATAACCTTTCAAAATCCTGCATCTGGTCCAGCAGGCTGCCGCGATGACTGAGCCTGTTGTCCTGATCCCGGGTTTCATGGCCGATGCACGGGCCTTCATGCCGCAGATCGCCCAGCTTGGCGCGACGCGGCAGATCATCCTCTTGACCCCGGGCCTTGCCGACAGCATTGAAAAGGTCGCTACCGAGGCCGCGCCAAACCTGCCGCCGCGCTTTGCGGTCATTGGCCATGGCCTTGGCGGCAACATCGCGATCGAGCTTTTGCGCCGCCGTCCCGAGGCAGTCAGCCGGATCACCCTGATTGCCACCGACCCGCTGCCCGAACCCCCGCAGCTTGCCGCCGCGCAAGAGGCGCTGATCGTTGCCGCAAAGACCGGCCATATGGCAGACTGCATCGCCCAGATGCTGCCCGAAGCGGCGCTTTATCCCGCCCCCTGGCGGGCCGAGGTCCTGGCGCTGGTGCAGGACATGGCCACGACGCTGGGGCCAGAGCAGTTCACCCGCCAGTTGCGCGCCATGCAGCGCCGCCCGGATCAGCAGAAGACCCTGCGCAAGGCCCATGTCCCGACCCTGATCATGGCGGGCGCGGCAGATACCATCGTGCCCCGCCGCCGGGCCGAATTCCTGGCCGGCATGATGCCGCATGGCTGCCTCGAAATCATCGCCGAGGCTGGGCACCTGCCCCAGCTGGAACAGCCCGAGGCGGTGACGAAAGCGCTGGAGACGTTCCTGTCGGGCCGCCTGCCAACGCTACTTCTGGCCTAGCTACCCGACGCGAGCGAGATCTTCGGCTTGCGCCCACCCGCCGCCTTGTCACGACCGGCCGCCTTGTCGATGAAGCTCAGCACCAGCGGGCGGATGTTGAGGCGCCAGCTTTTCCCGGCGAAAATGCCGTAATGTCCGGCCCCGGGTTCCAGATGCTGGGCCTTCTGGTCATCGCTCAGCCCGGTCAAAAGCTTCAGCGCCGCGACGCATTGCCCGGGGGCTGAAATGTCGTCATTCGCGCCCTCAACCGTCATCACCGCCACGGACGTGATCGCGCCCATGTCCACCTTGCGACCAGCCACGACAAAGCTGTTGGTCGCAATCTCACGGTTCTTGAAGATCCGCTCCACCGTCGACAGGTAAAACTCGGCTGTCATGTCCATCACGGCCAGGTATTCGTCATAGAACCGGTTATGCGCGTCATGATCCGACGCCTCCCCGCGTGAGACGCGGAAGATCTGTTCGGAAAACGCCTTGCTGTGGCGTTCAGCATTCATGGTGATGAAGCTTTGCAGCTGCAGCAGGCCCGGATAGACCAGCCGCCCGGCCCCCTTGTATTTGAAGCCGACGCGCTGAATCGCAAGGTGCTCCAGCTGGCCCATCGTCACCCGGCGGCCGAAATCGGTCACCTCGGTTGCGGCGGCATCAGGATCGACCGGGCCACCGATCAACACCAGCGATTTCGGCTGCGCTTCGGGGTCTTCGGCCGCCAGGTAGGCAACCGCAGCCAGCGTCAGGGGCACCGGCTGGCACACCGCGATGACATGGGTTTCGGGGCCGCGGTGCTTCATGAACTCAGCCAGGTAGAGCGTGTAGTCTTCCACGTCGAACTTGCCGGCGCTTACCGGGATGTCGCGGGCGTTGTGCCAATCGGTAACGTAAACATCGGCGTCAGCCAGCAGGCTGGCCACGGTGGACCGCAAAAGCGTGGCATAATGGCCCGACATAGGGGCCACCAGCAGCACCTTGCGTGCCATCGGCGGGCGGCGGCGAACGAAGAATTGAACCAGATCGCCGAATGGCTTTTCCACGACCGGCTTCACATCCACCAGATGGTCCTGCCCGTCTGGCCCGACGATGGAGCGGATGCCCCAATCCGGCTTGGCGATCATCCGGCTGAAGCTGCGCTCCGCGACCTCGCCCCAGGCGGCGATCATCGGCAGCATCGGGTTCATCGAAAGCGCGAAGGCCGGATAAGACGCCATGGCCCGGGCGGTTGCCCCCAACCACTCATTCGTGTTGCGGGCGCTTTCCATCAGGTCATAGGTGAACATATACTTCATCACGTCTCCTTGCCCGCAGGGGGGCCGATGTGGCATGGCCGACCCAGGAGATCAGACCAGGGTTCAGGACCGGTGAGCTGCCACAATGCTGCACAGCGGCGACGATAGGGGGGAAACGTTAGCATGACAACAGAAGAGAATGTGCCGGACGCTCACGAAGGTGACGCCGAAGCGCGCAGCGCCCGGCTGAATGCTAACCTTGCAAAAGTTGATGAGTTGTCAAAGCGCCTCACGGCGGCATTGACCCATCGGCAGCAGACCGACCCTGCGCTGCATGGCCCCGCGCCTGACGTCTACATGAAGGCCGCCGCCGCCTATCTGGCCGAGATGATGCAGAACCCCGCCCGCGTCGTTGAACATCAGGTCAGCTACTGGGGCAAGACCCTGAAGCACTATGTCGAGGCGCAGCAGACCCTTGCCAAGGGCGAATTCAAGGCGCCGCCGGACCCCGGCCCCAAGGACCGCCGCTTTTCCAACCCCTTGTGGGACACCCATCCCTATTTCAACTACCTAAAGCAGCAATACCTTCTGAACGCCGAGGCGATCACCACCGCGACCTCTGGGATGGAGACGCTTGACCCCGCCGACCGCCGCCGAGTGGACTATTTCACCCGCCAGATCGTGGACATGTTCAGCCCGACCAATTTCCTTGGCACCAACCCCGAAGCGCTGGAGCGTGCGGTTGAAACCGACGGGATGAGCCTGGTCCAGGGCCTGGAAAACCTGGTCCGCGACATTGAAAGCAATCAGGGCGATCTTCTGGTCACCCTTGCCGATCGTGAAGCGTTCAAGGTCGGCGAGAATCTGGCCACCACGCCCGGCGAAGTCGTCTACCGCAACCGGATGCTAGAGCTGATCCAGTATGCCCCCACGACCGAGAAGGTCCACAAGACCCCGCTTCTGATCTTCCCGCCCTGGATCAACAAGTTCTACATCATGGACCTGAAACCCGCGAATTCGCTGATCAAGTGGATCGTGGATCAGGGCTTTACGCTGTTCGTCGTCTCATGGGTCAACCCCGACGCGACCTACGCTGGCACCAGCATGGACGACTACATGCGCGACGGCTATCTCCGCGCCATGGCCGAGGTGCGGCGCATCACCGGTGAGCCGCAGATCAACGCCACAGGCTATTGCATCGCGGGCACCACGCTGGGCCTGACGCTGGCCCATCTGCAAAAGGCCGGGGATGACAGCGTCAAGTCCGCCACCTTCTTCACCACGCTGGCCGATTTTTCCGACCCGGGCGAAGTGGGCGTCTTCCTGAACGATGATTTTGTCGACGGCATCGAACGCCAGACCGCGCAGGACGGCATCCTGTCGCGCAAGTTCATGAGCCGGACCTTCAGCTTCCTGCGCTCCAACGACCTGATCTATCAGCCCGCGATCAAATCCTACATGCTCGGCGAAGCGCCGCCTGCCTTTGACCTGCTGTACTGGAACGGCGACGGCACCAACCTGCCCGCGACCATGGCCATCGAATACCTGCGCGGCCTCTGTCAGGGCGACGGCTTTGCCAAGGGCGAGTTTCCGGTCTTCGGCCGCCCGGTCAGCCTTGCCGACATCAAGCTGCCGGTCTGCGCCATCGCCTGCGAGACGGACCACATCGCCCACTGGCGCGGCAGCTTCAATGGCGTGAAGCAGATGGGATCGAAGGACAAGACCTTCATCCTGTCCGAGTCTGGCCATATTGCCGGGATCATCAATCCGCCCGCCAAGGACAAGTATGGCCATTACACCAATGATGGTCCGGTGACCGGCGACCCCGATGCCTGGCGGAACGGTGCCACGTTCCACAAAGGCAGCTGGTGGCCCCGTTGGCGCGACTGGCTGGCCGAACGGTCCGGCCCCATGATCAAGGCCCGCAAACCGGCCGATTCGTTGGGTCCCGCACCCGGGACCTATGTGGTCACGACCCCTGCTCCTCAGGCGACCAGCTGACATTTCAGCCGCTTTCCGCAGGGTTAGCCAAACGCAACCACAAGTTTCGCTGCAGCGCAGAAAGGGGCTTGAATTGCTGCACTGCAGCATCTATATTCTGGTCATCGAAAGGCGGGCGGGTGCTCGCACTCAAGCGGAGAGAAGCAAATGACCAAGACCCCCGATTTCGCCAAGACCATGCAGGACATGATGGCCTCGTTCCCGGTGGACAGCTCTGCCATGCAGAACGCGTTCAAGACTCAAGCCGCCTTTGCCGAGAAGTTCTCGAAAGTGGCCATCGAAGCCGCCGAAAAGTCGACCGAGATTTCCGCCAAGTGGACCAAGGACACCCTGTCCAAGGTTGCCGACATGTCGAAAGCCAAGGCTGAGCCAACCGACTACACCAAAGCCGCCACCGATTTCGCCTCGGCCGCTGCCGAGATGGCTGCGGAAAACATGGCCGCCTTCGCGGAAATCGCGAAGAAAGTGCAGATGGAAACGGTTGAGCTGATGCTGGCCGCTGGCAAGGACATGTCGGAAGACGCGACCGCCGTGGTCAAGAAAGCCACCGCCGAAGTGACCTCGGTCGCCAAGAAAGCCGCTGCCGCCGCGAAGTGATCGCTTGCTACAGCGCTTATGAGTTACGGGCCCGGGGGCAACCCTGGGCCCTTTTCCTTTTGCGGCATTGGTATAGCCTTGCGCGCAAAGCGGGGGGCCACCAATGACCGACATGACCGTCTGGACCTATGACTGGGTGCCGAATGGCCCGCGCGGCCATGTCCGCGACCTGCGCCTGCGGTGGGCGCTGATCGAAGCAGGCCTGCCCTTCACCATCCGCACCGTCGCCTTCGCCGACCGCGACCAGCCCGACCACCTTGCCCGTCAGCCCTTTGGCCAGGTCCCCTGCCTGACCGATGGCGCAATCACGCTGTTCGAAAGCGGCGCTTGCCTCTTGCATCTGGCCGAGAAGTCCGAGGTCTTGATGCCGCGTGACCTGCAAGGCCGCGCCGAAACCCTGCAATGGCTGATCGCGGGCCTGAACTCGGTTGAGATGGTCACCGTCCCCTGGTGGTTCATCGGCCTGAAGACCCCGCCCGAAAACCCGATGGAAGGCTGGATGCAAAGCCGCCTCTCCCGGCTGGCTGCCACCCTGTCGGACCGGGATTGGCTGGCCGCCGGCCGCTTCACCGTGGCCGATATCCTGATGGCGGATGTCCTGCGCATCCCGCAAAAGCGCGGCCAGCTGGACGCCCATCACGCGTTGCAGGCCTATGTCGCCCGCGCATTGGACCGGCCTGCCTTCCAGACGGCACTTACCGACCAACTGGCACATTTCGCCGCTGCCGACCAAGCCCGCGCGCAAGGCTGACGGGTTCCCAGCCAGTGCTTTCTTTTTGCTGCGCCGTCACCTAGACTTCTCTGCACCTGCACAGAACCGCAGACAAAACCCTTGGGGGGGGCACCATGGCCGACACCGAAAAGCCGCTGCTGATCAAGCGCTACGCCAGCCGTCGCCTCTACAACACCGAAACATCGGATTACGTCACGCTGGAAGACATCGCCGGCTTCATCCGCCTGGGTCGTGAGGTGCAGATCGTTGACCTCAAGACCGGCGATGACCTGACCCGGCAATACCTTCTCCAGATCGTGGCCGAACATGAATCCAAGGGCGAAAGCGTGCTGCCCGTCGATGTGCTGACCGATCTGGTGCGCAGCTATACCTCGGGCGTGCAGTCGATCGTGCCGCAGTTCCTTGCCTCCAGCTTCGAGATGCTGCGCGAAAGCCAGACCAAGATGATGGAGAACCTGACCGCCTTCCCGAACCCGATGGCCGCTGTCCCCGGGTTTGAGGCGATCCGCAAGCAGCAAGAGGCATTCCTGAAGACGATGATGGGGGGAATGCCGGGCTGGAACGCCTCCGGTCCGCGCGGGAGAGGAAAGCCCGCCCGCTGCGCCCGACGATCTTGCCGAGATCAAGAAGCAACTGGCCGAGTTGCAGAAGAAACTCTCAAAGCTCTGATCCGCCATGGCCGAGGCTGAGGGCCGCGTCACGCTTTGGGGGATCGAGGTTTTCGTAGCGGCGGCCGAAGAAGGCTCGATCTCCGCCGCCGCCCGGCGTCTGGGGGTCAGCCCGTCAGCGGTCAGCCAGCAGCTCTCCGGGTTGGAAACCGCACTGGGGGCGGTCCTTCTGGACCGGTCCGGCCGCCCGATGCCGGTCACGCCAGCGGGGGCGATGTTTCGCCGCCACGCCCAGACCATCCTGAACGCCGCCAGCGAGGCGCGGGCCGAACTGGCGATGGCGGATCTCTCTGGCATGACCACCCTGCGCCTGGGCGTGATCGAGGATTTTGACAGCGACGTCACCCCGCGCCTCCTGTCGCTTCTGGCGCGCGATCTGAAAGGCTGCCGCTTTCTTCTGGAGACCGGCGCCAGCCACCGCTTGGCCGACCAGCTTGAGGCCCGCGCGCTGGATATCGTCATCGCCGCCGACACGGCCGGTGACCCTTCCGCTGACAGCAGTTGGCGCGAAACGCATCCCCTGATGTCTGAGCCCTTCGTCGCCGTCTGCCCGCGCGGGGCAAAGATCGAAGACTTGGCCCTGATCCAGTACACCGCCCGCCACCTGATGGGCCGCCAGATCGCAGGCCATCTTCTGCGTCAAGGCGTACGCCTTGGCCACAGGTTCGAACTCGACAGCTACGCCGCCATCCTTGCCATGGTCGCCGGGGGTGAGGGGTGGACAATCCTGACGCCCCTTGCCCTGCATCAGGCCCGCGCCTTCCGCGCTACGGTCGAAGCTGCGCCCCCTGCCCTTCGCGCCCTTGGAACGCACCCTCTCTCTGACCGCCCGCGCGGGCGTGCTGCGCAGCGTGCCAGCCCAGATCGCCAACACCCTGAAACCCCTGATCGCAGATGAGGTGATCGCCCCGACACTGGCCGAATGGCCCTGGCTCGCGCCCGCTCTCAGGGTTCTTTGACCAGGCTGTGCGCCTTTCAACTGGCGACAAATATCCCCGCCGGAGGCACGGCCTTACTGTCTTGCGCGTTCTTCACGCGCAAGACAGTAAGGTAAAAGGCACGCGCGGAACGCGCTCTATCAGATCACCCTTGGCACCTGCGAGGCCGTCAGCCCCGTGCCTCCAGCGCCGCGTCAAGAATAGCATCGGCAATGTAATCCAACTCGGCCTCGGTCAGCCGGGGCGGCAGGCGCACATCGCAAGCCCGCATCAGCATCGCGCGGGTCTGCGGCAGATCGGGGACCTCGCCCAGAAACTGCCAGTTCCAGAAGGCCCGCGCATTGCCCTCGCTCAGGCCAAAGACCTGCACCGTGACGCCCCGCGCCTTGGTCGCCGCCTGAAAGCCCAAAGCTTCTGAATCCGTCCAGTCCCCCACCAGGTTGAACTGGATCGAATCCGGCGCGCGCACCTCTGGCGCAAGGGGCTCTGGCACCGCCAAATGCGCCGACGCGTTCAACCGCGCGGCGACATGGTCATGGTTCGCCCGGCCCTTTTCCACCCGCTCCGCCACCAGGGGCAGTTGCGGGCGGATCACCGCAGCAGACAGGTTCTGCATCCGCAGGTTATACAAGGGCAGCTTGTTCTGCCAATGCGCACAGGAATTCGACAGCCCCGGATGCTTCTTCCAGTTGCTCTCATAGGCGCCCGACATGATGATCGCCCGCGCGGCAATCTCCGGGTCTCGGTGATCAGGATCCCGCCTTCGCCCGCGTTCACCATCTTGTAGGACTGGAAACTGAAACAGCCGACCTTGCCGATCGTCCCAATGTTCCGCCCGCCCCAAACCGTGCCCAAGGAATGCGCCGCATCCTCGATCACCGGCACGCCCGCCGCATCGCACAGCGCCATGATCGCGTCCATGTCACTGGTATGCCCGCGCATGTGGGAGATCATCACCGCCGCTGCACCGGGCAGTTTGGCGGCGAAGTCCGCCATGTCCACCCGGTAGTTTTCGCCAACCTCCACCAGAACCGGCTCACAGTCGGCATGGACCAGGCTTGAAGGGACGGCCGCAAAGGTAAAGGCCGGGATCAGCACCTTCGCGCCCTTCGGAAGGTCCAGCGCCTTCAGGGCCAGGAACAAGGCCGCCGAACAGGACGACACCGCCAGCGCATAGCGTGAGCCCATCAGCGCCGCAAACTCCGCCTCCAGCAGCGCCACCGGCGCATCTTGCGGGGCCGTATAGCGAAAGAGATCGCCCGAGGTCAGCAGCCGTTCAATCTCAACCCGCGCGGCCTCGGGGATCGGGTCCGCGTCATAGACGTTGGGCGCGCCAGTCTGTTGCAGGATTTGACCGTCGGGGGCCATACGTGCACCTTTCCTTAATCTTCAATTCAGGAAAGGTGTAAACACCCCTTTGGTGACACGCCAGTGACAAATTCTTCTCCCCGCGCCTTTCCGCCTAGGATTTCAGGCTCGCACGGGCCGCCACTGCCTCCATCGCCGCGGCGATCTCATGCCAGGCGGTGCGGGCCATTGACCGGAAGACCATGATCTCGAACGCATAATCGCCGGTCCGCAGGATCACCGCGTTCATGTGGTTCAGCCCCGACCGCACCGCGCGCCCAACGGGAAAGGCTGACAGCCGCAGGTCGATGGGCACCAGACGCGCCAGCACATCCACCGCACCCAGACCCGACAGCGCCAGCACCGCCCAGCCGTCCGACTGGTCGGTGACCGCAGCCCCCTCCAGCGCCGGGGCGGCCACGCCGGTCAGAAATGCCTGATCCCGCCCGGTCCAGATGATCCGCGCACCTGCCTTTTCGGCAAAAGAGTTCGGCCCGGGCATCGCCAGCCCAAGAGGCTTCAACCCCTTGGCTACCGTCTTCGCCCCCCCGGGCAGCATAGCGATGGAGGTTATCGGCCCAGCGTTCCCTTCCGCCAAAGTCACCCCGCCAAGCGCCAGGGTGCCATGCCCCTCAAGCGCGGATTTTGCAATGAGTTCAGGCACGCAGCTTCTCCCCTTCCGGGTCGTGGAAGACCGGGTTGCAAACCTCGCAGAGGACATCGATCCCGCGCAGGTGATCGACCAGCCGCACCCGCTCGCCGATCCGCGCGCGACCGTCCTTCAGGAAGCCCAACCCCAGCCAAGCCCCCACGGTAGGTGACCACCCAACGGATGTGACATAGCCCTGATCCGTCTCGCGGTGCACTTCGGCCCCCGGCACGAAAAGATGCGCGCCCGCAGAAATCGCCTCGGCCGCCTTCAGACCGACAAGCTGCTCCCGCTCCGGCCCCCAAAGGCCGGGCCGCGTAGCCGCGCCCTTGCCGATGCAGTCCTTCTTCGCGCTCACCATCTTCTCCATGCCGATGTCATGGGCCGTCACCCGACCATGAATTTCGGCATGCGTGATAAAGCCCTTCTCGATCCGCAGAACGTTCAGCGCCTCCATCCCGTAGGGACCGCCGCCCAGCGTCTCGGCCCGGGCGACCAGATCGCGGAAGAGGGCCTCGCCATAGCGCGTCGGCACTGCGATCTCATATCCCTCCTCACCCGAAAAGCTGATCCGGAAAAGCCGCCCCTCCACCCCGCCAATCCGTACCGGTGCGACACCCATGAAGGGCAGCTCCACCGGCTCCTCAAGGAATGAATTCACCAGTGCCCGCGCCTTTGGCCCCGCCACGGCAAACTGCGCCCAGGACTCCGTCACGCTGATGAACCGCACCTGCCAATCGGCACAAAACGCCTGATGCACGAAATCCAGATGCCGCATCACCAGACCCGCCGCAGCGGTGGTCGTCGTCATCAGGTAGTGACCTTCCCCCAACCGGGCGCTGGTGCCGTCATCCAGCACCAGTCCATCTTCGCGCAGCATCAGCCCATAGCGGACCCGGCCGACCGGCAGGGTGGAAAACGTGTTGGTGTAGACAAAGTCGAGGAACCGCCCCGCGTCCTTCCCCTGAATGTCGATCTTACCCAAGGTCGAGACATCGGCCACCCCCACCGCAGCCCTGACCATCATCACTTCCCGGTCGCAAGCCTCACGCCAGGTGCTTTCCCCCGGCTTCGGAAAGTAACTTGGCCGATACCACAGCCCCGCCTCAATCATCGGCGCGCCCCGGTCACGGCTGGCCTGATCAGAGGTGAGGAACCTCTGCGGCGCGAACCCCTCAGCCCGGCCCCCCGCCCCCATCGCGGCAATTGAAACCGGGGTGTAAGGCGGGCGGAACGTCGTCACTCCGGTTTCCGCAATCCCCCGGCCCGTCGCATCCGCCAGCACCGCCAGGGCGGCGACGTTCGAATTCTTCCCCTGATCCGGCGCCATCCCTTGCGTGGTGTAGCGCTTCATATGCTCGACGCTGCGAAAGCCCTCTTGCGCGGCCTGCTTCACGTCCTTCGTCGTCACGTCATTGGCGAAGTCGAGCCAGGCCCGCCCTTTCCCCTCAACCGCCCAAAGCGCCCGCAACTGGTACGGCGCATCCTCCGCCGCCGGCAGATCAACGCTGACCTTGCGGCCCAAAGCCTCAACCATCCGCAGCGCCGCCGCGTGGCCCGCGGCCAGCGCCCCATGGGTG